>NZ_JBFBAZ010000012.1:0-117238 GCF_040682475.1 Hamadaea sp. NPDC051192 | reverse complement strand
ACATTCCCAAATGGCGCCCCCGCCCCCCCGGGGGGCCTACCTGCTCCCGGCCACGAAATGGGCACAACCACCCCCACCACACCCCAGACCACCCGCCACAGCGCCCAGCGGCCCAGCGGCCAGCGCGAGGCCGCGAGGCGGCGAGCGGGCGAGCCGGCGAGCAGGCGAGCGGGCGAGCGGGCGAGCCGGTGGGTGGGTCAGGAGCCGGTGATGAGGTGGACGGCCAGGTCGGGGCTGAACTGGCCGGCCGGAATGCCGGCGCCGATCCCGCAGTCGCCGTCGGAGTCGCCGGGCACCTTCAGCCAGAGCAGCATCTCCGCACCCCCGCCGAGCTGCGCCGGTACGCCGAGTTTCCGCCCGGCCGGGTTGCACCACTCGCCGTTGGTCCCGTTTCCATTGCGGCTGGTGTCGACGACGAACGGCTTCGCCGCGCTGCCGAGGCTGGTGTTGACCGCCGTCCCGTACGCCACGTCGTCGCTGGTCGGGTAGTAGTTGGAGACGTTGATCGAGAAGCCCCGGATGTTGCCCAGCCCGGCGGCGCTCAGCCGGCCGGCCATCGTCCCGGCCGCCACCCAGCCCGGGTTCCCGGCGTCCAGGTACGCCCAGGTGTTGGGCGCCTTGTCGTGGAACTGCTGCGTCGCGTACAAGATCATGTCATTGCGGGTGGCGATCGCCGCCGCGTCCATGCAGTTGAAGTCGGCGAGCGAGTCGGGCTCGATGATCACGACGGCCGGGCGGCTGCCGATGGCCGTGGCGAACGCGGCGATCCAGGTCTTGTAGGCGTCGGCCGAGCCGGCGCCGCCGCCGGAGTGACCACCGCAGGCGTCGCGCCCGGGAATGTTGTACGCGACCAGGACCGGAAGCTTGTCGGCGGCGTCGGCCGCCCCGGTGAACGAGCCGACGGCGGTGCCGATGTCGCCGCTCCACGCGCCGAACCAGCGGGCCATGGGCTTGGTGGCGATGGCCGAGTCGATCTGCGCGGCTCGGGAGTCCCCGCCGTTGTTCCGGACCCACACCGCCGGGTTGGAGTCGGGATCGACGTAGAACCCGCTGGTCAGGTCGAGCGGCGACCCGCTGCCGGCGGTGGTGTTGTCCACGAGGGACACGTTGTCGATCCAGAAGTCGTACGCGCCGCCGGCGAGCCCGCCGAGCTGGAAGGTGATCTCGCCGTTCGCGGTCTCCAGCGTCCCGGTGAAGGTCCAACTGAAGTGCCGCGTGGTGGTGTCCACAGTGAACAACTGGTCGATCGTTGCCGGGTACGGGTCGGCGTTGAGCTGCACGGTCGTGCGGACCGTCCGGGTGGCCGTGGCGGAGGCGTCGAACGACAGCGTGTAGCTGCGGTTCTGGTGCAGCGTCAGGGCCGGCGACTTCTCCCCGAACATGGCGTCCCAGCGGTTGGCGGTGCCGCCCGGGACGGCGGCTTTCAGCCGTCCGCCGTCGACGCTCAACGGGGTGTTGCTGGTGCTCCACCACGGGCTGGTGGACGAGGTGAACGTGCCGTTGGTGATCAGCTCGGTGGCGGCGTACGCGTCGGGGGCGGCGAACAGGGCAAGCGGCAGTGCGAGGACGGCCGCGGCCAGCAGGCGGGGCATGCGTCGCAAGAGTTCCTCCCCAGGATGTGGAAACGATTCCAGTGCGCCATGCTCCGACACACACATCGATGTTGTCAAGATTTTCGCTGGCTTCGCCGATCGGCCGTCCGGCCACCAAGATCGCCGGAAAGCCGACAGAATGGGAGGCGTGATCGACCTCCACACGCACTCCACCGCCAGCGACGGCACCGACACTCCGGCCGAATTGATGCGGCACGCCGCAGCCGCCGGCCTCGATGTCGTCGGGCTGACCGACCACGACACGACGGCGGGCTGGGCGCCCGCGGTGGAGGCGTTGCCGCCCGGGCTCACCCTGATCCGGGGCGCCGAGGTGTCGTGCCGCTGGTTCGGCCCGGATCGCTCGGTCGGGCTGCACATGCTGGCGTACCTGTTCGATCCGGTGCAACCGGCGTTCGCCGCCGAACTCGCACGGGTCAAGCAAGCCCGCGAGTCCCGGGCTGAACGCATGGTCACCTTGCTGCGCGAGGACGGCGTCGACATCGACTGGGAGGAGATCCGCGCCTTCGCCGCCGGCGGCACCGTCGGCCGCCCCCACATCGCCCAGGCACTCGTCCGAGCCGGGCTGGTGAGCACGGTCTCCGAGGCGTTCGCTTCCCAGTGGCTGGGCGCGCGGTATCGCGTACCCAAGGAGGACGTCGAGGTCTTCACGGCGCTGAAGCTGATCCGCGGCGCGGGCGGGGTCCCGGTCTTCGCCCATCCGCTGGCCGCACGGCGCGGCCCGATCGTGCCGGACGAGCTGATCGCGGAACTCGCCGCGGCCGGGCTGTTCGGCATCGAGGCCGACCACGAAGATCACACGCCGGCCGAACGCGCGCACGTGCGCGAACTGGCCGCCGACCTCGATTTGGTCGTCACGGGATCGAGCGACTACCACGGCGCGAACAAGGTGGTCCGGCTCAGCGCCAACACGACCGCGCCCGAGGCGCTCGACCGCATCGTCGACGCCGCGTCCGGCGTCGAGCCGGTCAAGGCGTGACGCTGGGGGCGGCTCATCCGGGGACTAGCCGGTCAAGGCATGAGGATCGTCGGCGTCAGGCCGGTCACGACGCGACGTAGGCCGCGCGGTCGCTGGTGAAGGCCACGACGGCCGCTTCCGGCACGTCGAAGCTCACCGTCAGGAACCGGCCCGGCTCCAGCTCCACACTGGACGGATTCGCCTGATCCGGATGGCCCGAGTCGTACAGATGCAGGTCCGGCCCGGTCCACTCGCCCGCGGGGTCGGTCACGATCCGCGCGACGGTGCTGCGCCGAGGCGAGAACCGCTTCGAGATGTCGCCATACGCGACGAGCAGCGCTCCGTCAGCGAGCAGCAGCACGTGGTGCGACGACGCGGGCAGGTCGGTCTCCACGGGCGGGGTCCAGGTGCGCCCGCCGTCCGCCGAGCGGGCCAGATAGGCGTGCTCCACCGATGTACGCAGCAAGGCGGCGACCTCGCCGGTCGGCAGCACGGTCAGCGTCGGCTCCCGGAAGTGGAAGTCGGCGCTGATCCCTAGCGGCACCGCCGTCTTCGCCGCCCAGGTACGCCCACCGTCGGTACTGCGGACGGCGAGCGCGCTGTCGAGGCCCGTCGACTGCTGAGGGTCGACGCCGTAGAGCGGAAGCAGGACGTCGCCGTCGGGCAGTTCGACGGCCGCGCCGTGGGAGACCGCCCAGAGCAGCTCGTCCCCACCGGCGACCACCGGTTCCGACCACGTACGCCCGCCGTCCTCACTCCGCATCACCAGCGTGCCGAGGCAGGTGAACTTGCCGTCCGGATGCCAGTCGAGCACGAAGTAGCTCAGCAGGACCGTGCCGTCCCGGAGCTGGACGAGTTTCGGATCCCGGTCGTCGTGTTCGCCGTCGGCGACGACCCTGGGCTCGGACCAGGTCTGCCCCCGGTCGACGGACTCGACGAGCATGATCCGCCCGTCGGCGCGCACATGCCCGGTGCTCTCCCGGTACGCGCACAGCAGCCGCCCGTCGGCGAGGGCTACGAGGTCGGGGAAGTGCGGAAGCGTGCCTGATGCGGCTCGGGCGACGATCACCCGGCCCAACCTACTCCCCTCCTGGGCGGCCACCAGCCGGACAGGCCGTTACCGCCGAAGCCGCCTGGGCGCTTGACAAGCGTTGGCTATGCGTCGTAGCTTTAAAGCTATGAGAGATAGCCAAGCGCTCAACGCCGCTCGGGACGGTGGTCGCGATGCCTAGGGCCGGGCTCACCCCGGACCGGGTGGTCGACACCGCGATCGCTCTGGTCGACGAGCGTGGACTGGACGCGCTGACACTGGCCGCCGTCGCGGAGCGCTGCGGCGTCGCCGCTCCGTCGCTCTACAAGCACGTCAGCAACCTCGCGGACCTGCGCACGCTCGTCGGCGTACGCGTGCTGCGGGAGATGGCGGACCAGTTCGCGACCGCCGTCATGGGGCGCAGCGGGGCCGACGCGGTCGCGACGCTCATGCGGGCGTACCGGGGCTATGTGGTCGCCCACCCCGCCCGCTATGCCGCGATGCCGGCCGACCCGCTCCACCAGGCGGAGTTCGCCGAGGCCGGTCGGCGGCTCCTCGAAGTGATGGGAGCGGCGTTGCGGCCGTGGCAGCTCTCCGACGCCGATCTCGTGCACGCCATGCGGGCCGCCCGGGTGATCACCCACGGCTTCGCCTCCCTGGAGTCGGCCGGCGGCTTCGGCCTGCCCCAGGGCCTCGACGAGACCTACGAACGCCTCATCCAGATGTTTCTGAACTCGCTTTCCTCCGCGCACACCCCTCAGGAGTCCTGATGTCCCGCAATCGCCTCGCCGCCGTCGCGCTCGCCGTGGCCGGTGTCCTCTTCTTCCTCTACCCCGCCCTGCGCCCGTGGGCCGACGAGTCCACCGCCGCCGGAGCCCTCCACGCGATGGGATCGCCGTGGTGGGTCGCGACTCACCTGTTCGCGATGATCGGCTTCATCCTGGTGCCGCTGGCGCTCCTCCGGGTCGACAAGGTCGCCGCCGTCATCATGTGGATCGGCGCGGGCCTGACGCTGCCCTACTACGGCGCGGAGGACTTCGCGCTCAACACGCTGGCGGGCAAGGTCAAGGACGGTCAGTCGCTGGACCTGCTCGACCTCTCCGACAGCATCCGCTACCACCCGGCCGCGATCGCGACGTTCCTCGTGGGCCTGCTGCTGCTCGGCGTCGGCGCGGTCTGGGCCACCGTCGCGGTGTGGCGGGGAGGCGCACTCCCGAAGCTGTCGGGGTTGCTGTTCGGTGCGGGGTTCGCCCTGTTCATCCCCCAGTTCTTCACCGGCGAAGCGGTCCGCATCGGCCACGGCGTACTGATGCTCGCCGGGTGCGCCTGGCTCGCGTTCGCGCTGTGGCGTACGCCCGACCCGGCGTGACGGTCGCACTCGAAGACTCGGAAGGCCGCGCGGATTCGCGCGGCCTTCCGGCTGTTCAGGGGACCAGCGCGTACGCCCGGACGGCGATGGTGCCGAAGTTGCGGATACGCAGCGGCGCGGCGTGCAGCCGCGCACCCGTCGCCGGCAGCTGGTCCAGCCCGGTCAGGTGCTCGATGATCGGGATGTGGGCGGCGAGCAGCCGCGAATGGCATGGGCGCGCGCCGGACGGCGTGACCTCGTCGATGTTGAGCGAGTCGATGCCGACCAGCTTGACGCCGGACTCCACGAGGTACTCGGCGCCCGCCTCGGTGAGGAAGGGAGCGTCCACCCCGTACGCCGGAGTCCCGAAGTGCCGGTCCCACCCGGTGTGCAGCAGCACCGCCTTGCCTCGGACGTCGACCTGCCGGAGCGCGTCCACTCCGACGCCCCGCCCCGTACGCGACGTCACGACGACGATCGGCAGATTGGCGAACGAGGACAGGGGCAGGTCCGCCAGGTCCGCGCCGCCCGCGTACCGGTGGAACGGGCTGTCCACATAGGTGCCCGAATTGCTGAGGATGTGCAGCCAGTCGATGGTGAACTCGGTGCCGGGTGCGTAATGGCCGCGCGAGTCCTCGCGGGACAGATACGGCGCGATCTCCGGCCCCGGCAACCCCGGATACGTGGTCATGCCGGCCTCGATGACGTGGTTCAGCTCGACCAGCCGGGGACCGGCCGCGGGTTCGATCATCCGCGCATTGTGCATCACCACACCGTCGAGCGGGAGACCGTAACCACTGGTCAGGATGGGTCGAGGTTTGACGATCCGCGAATCCGGCAATGGCAGTACGCAGACTGAAGGGAATGGAGCGACCGACATGCGGATTGACGACGTTCTCAGCGCCATCCTGATCGGCCTGGTGGTCGGTACGCTGGCTCGCCTGGTGCTGCCGGGCAAGCAGAGCATCGGCATCCTCGCCACCTGGCTGATCGGCTTCGGCGGCGCGCTCGCCGGCTCGTGGGCGGCCAAGCACCTGGGCATCTCCGACGACGCCCGCGCCGCGCTCGATTGGAACTCGGTGAACTGGCACTTCTCGTGGAGCTGGGCGGAACTGGCGATCCAGGTCGCCGTCGCCGTCATCGGCGTCGCCATCGTCGCGGCGGTGGCCCGGCCGTTCTACGCGTACCGGGAGACGCACCCGCGGCGGAGCCGCCGCTCTAGCCACGCCTAACGCCTTACCCGCCCCCGTTTCACCGTCAGATCAGGGTTATGCAAGCCTCCCCGAGCGCGGGAAGCTTGCATAACCCTGATCTGCACCACGGCGCGGCGCTGCTCGGGCGGTAGATTCGCCGCGTGGCGGAAGCGAAACAGCAGGGGTCGCCGGTGCTGGCGGCGATCATCGGGGCGGTCGCGGGCGCGTCGCTCACGGCGGGCGCGGGCGGCGTCGCCGTCGCGATCGGGGCGGTCGTCGCAGCCGTCGCGGTGGGCGTCAGCGAAATCGTCGCGCGGCGGCGTCAGCAACCCGGGCAGATCCCCGCGCTGTGGTCGCGCATCGTGATGAGCGGCGCCCTGGCCGCCCCGTTGGGCTGGCTCCTCGGCGTGATCACCGGCTGGGGGCCGATCGTCATCGGGTTGCTCGCCGGTCTCCTGGCCGGCGCGATGGGTCTGCGTCCGCAGAAGGTGCTGCTCGGACCGGTCGTCGGCGTCGTCTTCGGCTGGGCGCTGGGCGCGCTGTGGCCGGCGGTGACCCCGGCCGTCGTCGCCGCCGTCGTCGTGGTGGCCTTCCGCTGCCTGTCCGCCCTCATCTTCCGGGATCCCCAGGTCAGCCTGCTCGCTGAACGCGTACGCCCAGCGGACCTGCCGTTCGTCGTCCCGCTCGCCGCGCGTACCAAATATGTGGGCACGGGCTATGTTCGCGACCTGGCCGAGGTGATCGGCGGGGCCTACACCCCGGCGGCGGCCGATGTGGGCATCGTGGCGACGCTGGACGACCTGGCCGGGCCGGAGTTCGACCCGGCGGGAGTGGACCCGCTGGTGCGCGAGTTCTACGAGCACACCACCCGGTTCACGCTGGACATCGTGCCGGAGTGGCGGCTGTGGGTGCGGCCCGGCTACCTGTTGTACCGCTACCTGCTGGCGCGCCCGCTGGGCCAGGCGAACGTGCCGATGAACCAGCGCGAGACGCAACGGGGCGTGGTCAGCCGGATCGACACGATCACCCGCCCGGACCAGCCCATCGTCCGCGGCTGGATCCGCTCCTACGCCGACACCGACGAGCCCATCTATGTCGGGATCTACACGACCTACCGGCGCGACGGCCGGGGCTATGTCAGCGTCGGCTTCCCCTTGCCGCAGGCCAGCTTCACGGCGACGCTGGCGCCGCGCGCCCGGCCCGGCGGCGGCCTGATCCTCAGCAGCCGCAGCGAGCTCGACCAGCCCGGTCACTATCTGACGTTCATCGATCCCGAGTCCGGCGAGCTGACCGCGGGCGAGGTCGCCGGATTCGCCGAACAGCTCGATGTCTACACCGACAACGGTCAGTTACGAGCCGAGCACGCGTTCTGGGTGTTCGGCCTTCCGTTCCTGGTCCTACACTATCGCATCGACCGGAAGCGTCCCACTTCCTGAGCTTCCCTTCCCAAGAAGCGGTCTGATCAGGCAAGGTATCGACGAGCGCAGCGCTGGGCTCCGATGGCCGACCGTCCCACGAAGATGGAGCCCGCCCTTGCTCGCGTCCGCCCGCGCCCTCCGGCAACTGCTGCTCGACGTGCCCCTCGACCTCCCGCTGCTGCGCGGTCCGCGGGTCAGTTCCGCCCCGTCGTGGCACCTGCCCGCACTCCCGCCCGGTTGGCGGCCGGTCGCCGGCAGTCGCGTCCTCACGCCTTCCCAGCGGTACGCCGCCTACGCGACCGACGACGGGAAGCTCGTCAGCCTGCACTCCACGGTCGGGCTCGACGAAGGCGACCTGGCCCGGCGGCTGGCCTCGATCAGCTTGAGCGGCCACCGGATCGGGGTGCATCCGGACGATTCCGGGTTCACCGCCGCCTGGCAGGCCGACGGTGCCCGCCACCGGCTGACCGCCCGGCCGTGCTCGCTGGCAGCCTTCATGGACCTGCTCATGTCGCTCACCTGGCCGGTCGGCGACTGACCTAGCCGGGACCTGGTGGGGTCCCGGCGTCAGCGGTCGGTCTCTACGGAAGGGGTCAGGCGGCGGCCCGTCGTCTCCGCGTGAGGCGTCAGGCGGCGGCTCGCTCGACGATGGCGGCGATCTTCTTCTCGTCCGCCGGGGTGAGCTGCGTGATCGCGTAGTACGCCGGCCAGAAGTCGCCGTCGTCGAGGTTGGCCTGGTCGCTGAAGCCGAGCATGGCGTAACGCGTCTTGAACTTCGCCGCCGGCTGGAAGTGGCACACGATCTTGCCGTCCCGTGCGTACGCCGGCATGCCGTACCAGGTCTTCGGGGTCAGCATGGGCGCGTTGGCCTTGATGATGGCGTGGATCTTCTCGCCGATCGCCCGGTCCGACGGGTCCATCTCGGCGAGCTTCTCCAGCACCTCGATCTCGGGGTCCACCTTCGGACCCTTCGCGCCCCGCGCCTTCAGTTCCTTGGCCCGATCCTTCATCGCGCTGCGCTCAGCCTCGGTGAACCCGTCGTACGAAGCGGACGTCGTGCTCTTCGCGGTCTTCGCGGCGTTCTTCGTGGTGGCCATCGTGTCGCTCCTCAGTTCGCATCTCGTTTGGTGAGATCAGCTTCCCGCCTGGGGCGTACCACCCACATCCGTGACGACTACGGAACGCACCACGGACCCCGCCACCGACGACCACCGGCTCGCGACGACACCACCTGGAGCTGCCCACGGCCGGTCGGGCCGTGGGCAGCTCTTCAGAGGGGCCGGCTGGGGACTAGTTGGCGGGCACCACGTCGGCCGGCCGCTTGACCTGCACCGAGAGGCCGTAGTCGGACAGCTGCAGGGTCGACACGACCGTGCCGCTCTGGAGCCGGCCCTTGGCGGTGGTCTGCCATTGGAAGGTCATGGCGATCTTCGCCACCCGGCCGTCGGCGTCGAAGGTGACGTCGCCGGAGGTGCTGGTGGTGGTCAACCCCTTGTCGGACTGCGCGGCGTACTCGAAGTGGACCGAGCCGTCCGGCTTCCGGGTCACCGTCGCGTCGAGGGCCTTCAGCGCCTTGAACAGCGCGGCCGGGTCGGGTGCGGCCGCACCCACGACGGTGTCCGCGTCACCGTAGATGGACAGGTGGTCGAACTTGCCCGGGTACTGGCCGTACCGGCCGTACTTCTCCCCCGGCCCCTTGTCGGCCGGCAGCGGGCTCTGCGGCCGCTCCGCGCCCATGTATCGAGTGCCGTCAATCAGCAGCTCGACCATGATCGAGTCGTCCTGCGGGGCCCGGACGTATCCGGTGGCCGTCCGCGGGTCGAATGCGCCCTCGTAGGTCATGAGGGACTGACCCGACGGGGTGGCGGTGGTCAGCCGCAGCCGATAGCTGATGTTCTCGCTCTTCGTCACGGCGGCCACCAGCTCCAGCCGCGGATCGGCGGCGCTCGCCGTCGCGGCGGGCCGGTCAGGCGTACCGCTGGTGGCGGCGACCACTCCGACGACGCCGAGGGCGACGACCGCCGCCAGCGACGCGCTGGTCACCGCGGCTCGCCGGTGCCGGGCGCGACGGCCCCGCTCCAGCAGCCGCCCGGTCGGCGCGGCCGACGGCGGGACCTCGGCCAGTTCGTGCAGCCGGTCCGCGAGCTGCTCTTCGTGCATATGAGTCACCTACTTCTCACCGGTTCGGACATCACGTGACGGAGCTTGGCCAGCGCCTTGGAGTGCTGGCTCTTGACGGTGCCCGGCGAACAGCCGAGCACCCGGGCGATCTCCCGTTCGGGCAGATCCTCGTAGTGCCGCAGCACCACCACCGCGCGCTGCTTCGGTGGCAGCGACCGCAGCGCGTCGCGTACCGCCAGAGCTTCCGCGGAGAAGTCGTCCGACGGCCCGGGCCGGTCGGGGACTTCGTGCACGAGGTTCTCCCGGCGGCGACGGCGCCAGATCAAGGTGTGGTTGTTCACCAGCACCTTGCGGAGGTACGCGTGGAGGTCGTCGGTTCGCGACAGCCGCCGCCACCGCTCGTAGATCCGCACCAGGCTGTCCTGGAGCAGTTCCTCCGCCTGCCATCGATCGCCGGTCAGCAGCAGAGCCAGCCGCAGGTGCCGGGGCCAGGCGACTTCGACGAAGTCGGCGTACGCCTGGTCGGCTCGGCTGGTTGCGTTTCGATCCGTCACGGTCCTTCCACGGTTCGGCCGCCCGGGTGGTTGCCCGGGCGGCCGAATGTTCTCACGCGATTTCTCGTTCACCGTCGCAGCCGGAACGTGAGCGACCAAGGTACGGTGGTGGCCACTACGCGTGAAGGAGTGAGCTCAGACCGTGGGCGGATACGGCACCCAAGTGGTGCTTGTCCTGATTCTCGTACTGGTCAACGGGGCCCTCTCGGGCAGTGAGATGGCACTCATCTCGCTGCGAGAGAGCCAGATTCAGCGGTTGGAGCGCTCCTCGCGGGGCGGGCGGGTGCTCGCCCGGCTGTCGCGCGACCCGAACCGCTTCCTGGCCACCATCCAGATCGGCATCACGCTGGCCGGGTTCCTCGCCTCCGCCGCAGCGGCCGTGTCGCTGGCCAAGCCGTTGGTGGAGCCGCTGTCGTTCCTGGGCACCGCGGCCGAACCGGTCTCCATCGTGCTCGTGACGATCGTGCTGACCTTCGTCACGCTGGTCCTCGGCGAACTCGCCCCCAAGCGGATCGCGATGCAGCGGGCCGAAAGCTGGGCGCTGGTCGCCGCTCGTCCGCTGGACTGGATGGCCGTCGCCTCCCGTCCGGTGGTGTGGCTGCTCGGCAAGTCGACCGACCTCATCGTGGCGCTGACCGGCGGCGATCCCCGGGCGGCGCGGGAGGAGATCAGCGCCGAGGAGATCCGCGAGCTGGTGGTGGCGCAGCGGGGCTTCACTCCGCAGCAGCGGGAGATCATCTCCGGCGCGTTCGAGATCACCGAGCGGATGGTCCGCGAGATCCTCGTGCCCCGCCGGGACGTGACGACGTTGCCCGTCGCGCTGAGCGTCGATGAGGCCCTCGTCCGGCTGGCCGAGTCCGGGCACACCCGTGCGCCAGTCGTCGGCCCGGACGGGCTCGACGACGTCCTCGGCGTCGTCCACCTGCGGGATCTCCTGGGCGGCGACCGTACGCAGACCGCGGCGGACCGCGTACGGCCGGCGGTGTTGATGCCGGAGACCCTGTCGGTGTCCGACGCCATGCGGCAGTTCCGTCAGCAGCGCGAGCAGTTCGCGCTCATCGTCGACGAGCGGGGAGCCATCGACGGCATCATCACGATGGAGGACCTCGTCGAGGAGGTCGTCGGCGAGATCTACGACGAGACCGACCGCGACATCGAGGAGGTCGTGACCGAGGCGGACGGCGTACTGCTGCTGCCGGGCGCGTTCCCCATCCACGATCTGCCCGACCTCGGCATCGACATCGAGCGGCTCGGCGACATCGACTACACCACCGTCGCCGGGCTGATCCTCGACCGGCTGGGCCGGATTCCGGACAAGCCCGGCGACGTGGTGAAGGCGCCCGGGTTCTCCGCCGAGGTCGTCGAGGTCACCGGCCGGGCCATCACCAAGGCACGGCTGCGGCTCGCGCCCCGGCGGTCCTCGGCCGACTAAACGGCAGCGGTACGCCGGGGGCGCAGCCGCCGGAGCAGGAGCGCGTTGACCGTCACGATGATGGTCGACGCGCTCATCAGCAACGCCGCCCACTCCGGACGCAGCAGGACGCCCAGACTCGGATAGAGGACCCCGGCCGCGACGGGGATGGCGAGCAGGTTGTAGATCGCCGCCCAGAACAGGTTCTGCTTGATCTTCGTACGCACAGCGCGCGCCACCTGGAGGGCGTACGCGACGTCGGCGGGATCGTCGCGGACGAGCACGACGTCGGCGGTCTCCACGGCGACGTCGGTGCCGGCCCCGATCGCGATGCCGACGTCGGCCTGCGCCAGGGCCGGCGCGTCGTTGACGCCGTCGCCGACCATAGCCACCTTCGCGCCGTCGCCCTGCAGCCGGGTGATGTTGGCCGCCTTGTCCTCCGGCAACACCTCGGCAAGGACGCGGTCCACCCCGACCTGGCGGGCGACCGCCTCGGCCGTACGCGTCTGGTCGCCGGTGAGCATGACGGTCCTGACCCCGTCGTCGTGGAGCACCCCGATCGCCGCCTTCGCGGAGTCGCGTACCTTGTCGGCGACCGCGATCAGGCCCCACGGCAATCCGTCGACCGCGACGTACATGGCGGTCTTGCCGTCGGCGGCCAGGGCGGCGGCCCGATCCGGCAGCGCGGCCAGGGGGACCTGCTCCTGTTCCAGCAGGCGGGCGTTGCCGATCAGCACCCGCCGACCCTCCACAGTGGCTACTACTCCGTGCCCCGGTACGGAGTCGAAGTCCTGGGGCGGATTCACTGCCGAGCCGCGATCCCGGGCGGCGGCCACGATCGCCTCGGCGAGCGGGTGTTGCGACGGCTGATCCGCCGACGCCGCCAGCCGCAGCAGGTCGCCTTCGCCGACGCCGTCCAGCGCCACGATGTCCGTCACGGACGGCGTTCCGGCGGTGAGCGTACCCGTCTTGTCGAAGACCGCAGTCGTGACACCGGCCGTGGCCTCGAGCGCCGTGGCGTTCTTGAAGAGGACGCCACCGCGCGCCCCTTGGCCGACCCCGACGGTGATCGCGGTGGGCGTGGCCAGCGCGAGGGCATCAGGACAGGCGATGACGACGGCCGAGACGGCGGCGGTGACCGCGAAGCCGATGCCGTGCGAGCCGAAGAGCGCCCAGCCGAGGAAGGTGAGCGCGCCCGCACCGAGCGCGACGTAGACCAGGTATTTGCCGGCGGTGTCGGCGAGCCGCTGGGCCGGGGCCTTGGAAGCCTGCGCGTTGCGGACCATCTGGACGATCCGCGCCAGCGCGGTGTCCGCTCCGACGGCCGTCGCACGGAAGGTGAACGCGCCGGTCGTGTTGATCGTGCCACCGACGACCTTCGTCCCGGCCTGCTTGGCGACCGGCACCGGCTCGCCGGTGATCATCGACTCGTCAACGTAGCTGGAGCCGTCGAGGACCTCGCCGTCGACCGGGACTTTCTCACCGGGGCGGACGACGATCTCGTCCCCCGTCACCACCTGATCGAGCGGTACCTCCTGCTCCTCACCATGCCGGCGGACGCGAGCCGTCGGCGGCGCGAGACTCAGCAGCGCCTCGACCGCGCGACCGGTCGCATAGCGCGAGCGCATCTCCAGCCAGTGCCCGATCAGGCTGAGCGTGGTCAGCATCGCGGCGGCCTCGAAGAAGACGTCCTCCTCCTCGCCGAGCAGCGTCGCCCCGATCGAATACAGGTACGCCACCAGGATGCCGGTCGCGATGAGGGTCATCATGGTGACCTCGCCACGGCGCAGCGACCGGGCCGCCGCCGAGATGAACGGCCAGCCGCCCCACCACACCACCGGGGTCGCCAGGATCAGCCCGAACCAGGCCATCGACAGCCCGAACGGCGGGTGAGCCGTGAAGCCGAACGTCTCGCCGATGGGCGAATACAGAATGATCGGGATGGTCAGGACCGCGCTGATCAGGAAGCGGCGGAACATGTCCGCGACCATGTCGGCGCCGTGCCCCTCATGGCCGTCATGGCCCGCATGCTCGGGGCCCATCTGAGACATGTCGTGACCCGCGTGCTCGCGCTGGGCCGCGTGCTCGTGCTCTTTAGCGGGCGCGTGGGCGTGCTCTTCAGGGGCCGCGTGGGCGTGCTCTTCAGGGGCCGCGTGGGCGTGCTCTTCAGGGGCCGCGTGGGCTGCGTGCTCGTCGTCGTGGCCGGCGGCTGGGTGGCCGTGCTGGCAGGTGGAGTCCGCGCAGTCCCGGCAGGTGCAGTCGTAGCCCGCCTGGCGAAGGAACGCCTCCACCTGCGCCCGGTCGGTCTGTGCCGGATCCATGCCGACATGCGCCACCGACCTGGTCCGATCGATGTGGACGGACGTGACGCCGGGCCGGCTCCGCAGGTCGTGTTCGAGGTGGGCCAGCTCGGTACCGCAGAAGCAGGCCGTCAGTGCGATCTCGGCGACGGCGGGCGCGGACTGGCCGTGCGCGTGGTGTTCGTGGTGGTGCTGGGTGGTCATGTCAGGTTCCCTCGTGCGATGCCGCCCCGGGCGGGCGTACGCGTACGCCCGCCCGGGGCGGGGTGTGTCAGAGCCGGCCGACGATCTTCTGCAGCAGCGCGACCTCGGCGGTCTGGGCCGAGACGATCGCCTGGGCGAGCGCCTTCACCTGCGGATCGGCCCCGTTGGCCAGGACGCTGTTCGCCATCTCGATGGCCCCGTTGTGGTGGGCGATCATCAGCTGGGCGAACTTCTTGTCGAAGGCTTTGCCCTGCGCGGCGGCGAGCTGCTTCATCTCGTCGTCGCTCAGGAGGCCGGGCATGCTCTGCATGTCGTGACCCATCGGGGCGGCGGTCGAGCGGCCCCAGGCGGCCAGCCAGCCGGTCATCTTGTCGATCTCCGGCTGCTGCGCTCCCTTGATCTGGGCGGCGAGCGTCTTCACCTCGGCGTCGGTCGCCCGCGTCTCCGCGAGCTTCGCCATCTCGACGGCCTGCTGGTGGTGGACGATCATCATCTGCGCGAACTCGACGTCGGCGGCGTTCGCCGTACCCGAGGCCGGAGCGGACGTGGACGACGTGCCGCCGTGGTTCATCCCGGGCATGCCGGTGTCGCCGGAGTCGTTGCACGCGCTCAGCGCGACGGCGGCCACGGGTACGAGACCGAGCAGGAGGGCTCGGCTGACGATGCGGTTCATGAAGTTTTCTCCTCTATGGACGGACATTCCGGACGCTGGGCGAACCGGGCGTCCTAGTTCCGCAAAACCGAGAGGTCGGCGAGGAGAAGACCGACAGGCGTACGCGGTGGATCCCGGCCGCTTTCCCGGGCAGCCGGTTGCGGCGGGCGTACGCCGGATGCGGTCGAGCGCTGGAGGCGCAGCAGCAGCGCGACGGCGAGGAGCGCCACACCGCCGAGGATGGCCAGGCACATCACGGTCGGGTCGGTCATCGGACCGTGTCGCCCGGACCCGCTTTCCCAGCCGGCCGCCATGCCCGGCGCAGCGTGATCGGCGGGCATGGCACTCATGGGTGCGTGGGTGGGCATGGCACTCATGGGTGCGTGGGTGGGCCCGTGGGCGGCGTGGCCGAGGGTGTGCATGCCGGCGATGCCGGCCGCGAGGAGCAGCAGCAGAAGCAGCAGCGGTCCCGACCGCCGTGCTCGCATCTGGCTGACGCTGCCGCTCATGCGGGCCAGCATACCCCCAGGAGGTATCAGTACACGGACAGGTGCACGTGATTCGTGTGCTCGGCCGCCGCTCCGCAGCATCCGCTGTAGCTGCGCCAGCCCAGTCCGGGGAACCAGATCTTGCGGTACCAGATTACGTACAGTACCCCGAGCGCCCGGGAGTTCTTGATGAAGAACGAGGCGAGTCGATCACCGTATCGTCTGTCGTCGCCGGACGCGTCCGAGGTGGAGAAGGTCGCCCGGGCCGAGGAGAAGTCGCAGGCGCGTCCCTTGGGATGCTCGCCCGACGACTGCGTACGCCAGCACTTGGTGTACCGCGTGTAGTCGTTGGCCCGCGCCTGCTCGTACGCGTGCAGCAGCCGAGGCGTCAGACAACCGCCGGTCTTGGTCGGGTCCTTGACCGAGCAGTTCTCCTTCGGCCAACTGCCGTCCGCATTGCGGGGCGCGGGGATGGCCGCGGGCGAGTTCGGGTCGAGCCAGCCGTGGATCGACTTCCCGCCGACCTTGAGCAAGACCTGCTCGGCCGCCTTCATCCGCTTCTTCATCTCGGCGACCTGGGCGGTCTGCAGTGCCGCCTCGGCGTCGATCGCCGCCTTGCCGGTACGCGCCTTCTCCTCCAGCCGCAGCAACCGGCCGAGCGCCTGATCCTGCCGGAGGGTGATCTCCTCCAGCATCGTCGCGCGAGTGAAGAAGTCCTCGGAGGTGCCCGCGCCGAGCATCGCCGCGAAGCCGCTGAGCCGCCCGGTGGTGTACGCCGCTGCCGCGATCGCGCCTACCTGCTTGCGCAGCGGCGCGAGCTGGGCGGTGGCCTGTTGCAGTTCCCGGCGCAGGACGACCTGGCGGGCCTGCGACTTCTCCAGCGCGTCCTGGGCTTCCAGGTAGCCGCGAGCGGCAGCCTCCAGGTTCTGGATGAGCTGCTGGTTGTGCGCCTCGTCCGGCTCGGCCGCGGCCGGCGTGGCGGGCGCGAGAGCCAGGACGATCGCGGCGACGGGAGACAGCACCGCCGCCAGAGTCCGCTTGACCGTCGGGGGCACGGCCGATCCTTCCGCGAGGGGTCAGCCGACACTCTAACCAACCCCGTCGGCGGCAGATCACGGATGTGCATGCCAAAACCGGCCGAGGTTTACGGCATATCCGTGATCTGCCGTAAACCTCGGCCGGCCGCGCGACGCGGGTCAGGCGGTGAGGAGTCCGATCCCGAGGGTCAGCGCACCGGCGGCGAGGCTGGCCGCGCCGAGCCACAGGATGACGACGGCCTTGGTCGGCTGCGTGACGTTACGCCCGGCCGAGGCGGCGAAGAAGCCGCCGGACATGAGGATGGCGGCGGCCGGGATGAGCAGCCGGACGAGCCAGCCGACGGCGCCGTCGAAGGTCGTCGCGTCGGCGAGCACCTGGGCGATCAGCCCCAGCGTCACCAGTACGCCCGCGTGCGCGTGCCCGGCCCGGGCGAACGCCTTCTGGAAGTCGGTCATCGGCACCTGACCCCGCACGATCTTGGTCATGAACCAGCCGCCGAACTCGATGGTCACGATCGAGAGGAGGAGGATGCCGGCCACGATCCGGCTGGCGTCACTGAGCACGAGGTGGTCCATTGCGCCTCCATCTTGTCACTGTCTAGATACGCTCGACACTCTAATTCCCGCGCGCTCCGGCGCGCAAGTGACGTTGATCATGATGTTTCCGGTTGCGACACACCGGCGACCCCACAGTTAACTCCATGATCAACGGGGTATAGGAGAGTAGTGATGTGGGCATGAGGCTGGCGGAGGCGTTGGGGGCACTGCGCGACGCGCTCGCGGCGGTGCGGTACCCGCTAGGCCTGCCCGACGCGGCGGACTCGGCCCGGCTGGCCGACACCACCCGGGCGCAGCTCGACGACTATCTGCTGCCGCGGCTGGCCCGGCTCGACGCGCCGTTGCTGGTCGTCGTCGGCGGTTCGACCGGCGCGGGCAAGTCCACGTTGGTCAACAGCATCGTCCGAGAGCCGGTCAGCGCCGCCGGGGCCCGCCGGCCGACGACTCGCGATCCCGTCCTCGTCTGCCATCCCGACGACGCCGCCTGGTTCACCGAGGCGCATCTGCTGCCCGGCCTTGGGCGTACCACTTCGGGCGACGGCGGCCTGCGGATCGTCCCGAGCGAGCGGCTGACCGCGGGCCTGGCGCTGCTGGACGCTCCGGACATCGACTCGGTGGTGGAGAGCAATCGCGCGCTGGCCGAGCGCCTGCTGGCCGCCGCGGACCTCTGGCTGTTCGTGACCACCGCGACGCGCTACGCGGACGCCGTCCCGTGGGAGCTGTTGCGCGCGGCCCGAGCACGTGGCACCGCGATCGCGATGGTCTTGGACCGGTTGCCCGCTGACGCCGACACCGAGGTGACCCCGCATCTGACCGAGATGCTCGGCGAGAACGGCTTCGGCGACGCCCGGCTGTTCGTCGTGCCGGAGACCACTGTGGACGAACGTCGGCTGCTGCCCGAGCCGGTGATCGCGGAGCTACGCGGCTGGCTCGATTCGCTGGCCCAGTCGGCGGCCGGCCGGGCGGCGGTGGTCCGGCAGACCGTGGACGGTGCGGTCGCGGCGCTCGATCCCACCGTCGGCACGCTCGCGACCGCCGCCGAGGCCCAGGTCGAGGCGGCGGAGACGCTGGAGACCGCGGCCCGGTCGGCGTACGAGGAAGCCGGGAAAGCGGTCGAGCGCGGCATCCGCGACGGCGCCCTGCTGCGCGGCGAAGTGCTCGCACGCTGGCAGGAGCTGGTCGGCGCGGGCGAGTTCATGCGAGGGCTCCAGGCCCGCGTCGCCCGCTGGCGCGATCGGCTCGTCGACACCGTCACCGGCCGCCCACGCCCGGCTGACCAGCTGCAAAGCGCGTTGGAGTCCGGGGTGGTCACGTTCGTGCGCGGAGCGGCGGCCGACGCGGCCGAGCAGGCGGCAGCCGCCTGGCGGGCCCATCCGGCCGGCTCCGCGCTGCTCAAGTCCCACGCCGAGCTGGCGGCTCCGTCGGCGGATCTCAGCCTTCGGCTGGATCGACTGGTACGCGATTGGCAGCGCTCGGTACTGGAACTCGTGCGGGCGGAATCCGGGAATCGCATCGCCTTCGCCCGGGCCGGGGCGTACGCCGTGAACGGGTTGGGCCTCGTGGTGATGATCAGCGTCTTCGCCGCGACGGCGTTCATCCCGACCGGCGCGGAGATCGCCGTCGGCGCCGGTACGACGATCGCGGCGCAGAAGGTGCTCGAGGCGATCTTCGGCGACCAGGCCGTTCGGCAGCTGGCGGCCAAGGCGCGCAAGGATTTGCTGGACCGGGTCGACGCCCTGCTCGACGAGGAGGCCGGCCGATTCCGGGCGGTGCTCGACGATTCCGGGATCGACCGAACGGCGGGGCCGACCCTGCGGGCCTGTGCGGCGGCAGTACGGGAGGCCCGGTGAACCTGGACTCCGTGGCCGACCGGGTCGGCGCGCTCCGCCAGTTCGTCGAGACGACGTCGCCATATCTTCCGGCGGACGATCTCGCGCCGGCCCAGGCCGTGGTGGACCGGGCCGGTGAACGGCTGGCGTTGTCGCGGGCGCATACCGTCGTGGCGTTGGCCGGCGCGACCGGCAGCGGCAAGTCCACCCTGTTCAACCGGCTCGCCGGGGTGGACCTCTCCCCCGCCGGGCGACGCCGCCCCACCACCGGCGAGACGTACGCCTGCGTCTGGGGTTCCGGCGCGGAGGAGCTGCTGGACTGGCTCGACGTCGGCAAGCGGTACGCCGTCCCGGCCGGGGAGCTGGCCGGGCTGGTCCTGCTCGACCTGCCGGACTACGACTCCGTCGAGGCGTCCCACCGGGTGGAGGTCGATCGCCTCCTCGCCGTGGTGGACCTGATCGTCTGGGTGCTGCACCCGCAGAAGTACGCCGACAGGGTGGTCCACCGGCAGTACCTGGAGCAGTTCGCGGCGCACCAGGACGTGACCGTCGTCGCGCTGCACCAGGCGGATCTGCTGTCGCCGGAGGATCTCCGCGAGTGTCTGTCCGATCTAGACGATCTGCTGGCCGCCGACGGCCTGGCCGGCGTACCGGTGGTCGCCACGTCGGCGGTCGGGCCACCGGGGCTCGACCCTCTGGTGTCCCGGTTGAGCGCCGCGGTCCGTCGGCGGGAAGCCGCGCTGCGCAGGTTGGACGCTGACGTCACCACGGTGTCGGCGCAGTTGACCCCACTCGTCGACGCGCCCACGCCCGACCTGGATCGGGGTTCCGAGAAGGCGTTGGTGGACGCGCTCGCCCACGCCGCGGGTGTGCCGCTGGTCGCGTCGGCGACCGAGCAGGCGTACGTGCATCGGGCGCGGAAGGCGACGGGGTGGCCCTTCGCACGGTGGATCCGGCGATTCCGGGCCGACCCGTTGCAGCGGCTGCGAGTCGGCTCGTCTCCTTCCGGCGCCGGCTCCACGATCGGGGCGACGTCCATCGGACCGGCCGCCCCGGCGGCGCAGGCCGAAGCGGCCCTGGCCGTACGCCAGATCGCCGACGACGCCGGACGCGGGCTCGCCGCACCATGGCAGGACGCGTTGCGTACGGCGGCGCGGGGGCGCATGGACGATCTGCCGGACGCGCTGGACGTGGCCGTCGCGCGTACCGATCTGAAGGTGGGCCGGAATCCGGCGTGGTGGCGGCTGTTCGGCGTACTGCAGTGGATCGGCGCGCTGGCCGTCGTCGCCGGGCTGCTCTGGCTGCTCGTCCGGTACGTCATGTTCGCGCTGGCGCTGCCGGAGATCCCGATGCCGGCCGTCGGCCGGGTTCCGCTGCCGACCTTCCTGCTCGGCGCGGGCCTGCTCGTCGGTCTCGTGCTAGCGCTGGTGGTACGCCCGATCGTCCGGATCGCCGCGCGCCGCAAGGGAAGGCAGGCGTACGCACGACTCCGCGCTTCGGTGGCGACGGTCGCCGGTTCGCACGTCCTCTCCCCCGTACGGGACGTCCTCGCGGACTATGCCGCAGCCCGTAAGGCGCTGTCCTCGTTCCGCTGACTGCGAGCAGATGAGGCACTTGTGGCATGTACCGCAAGAGTTGCAGACAAATGTCAATCGGCTGC
This sequence comes from Hamadaea sp. NPDC051192, assembly GCF_040682475.1. Lineage (NCBI taxonomy): Bacteria > Bacillati > Actinomycetota > Actinomycetes > Micromonosporales > Micromonosporaceae > Hamadaea > Hamadaea sp. NPDC051192. The sequence continues at coordinate 96,867 of NZ_JBFBAZ010000012.1, read as the reverse complement.
CGGACGCCTTACCGGACGAATCTCCGTAGCGTCCCAAACGTGGGACTTCAGGACGAACTCGAACCTATTCTGGCCAAGATCAGGACCGAGGCCAACAACAGTTGGCAGAAATACCTCACCGGCATTCCGGACAAGGAAGACCATGCCGCGGAGTGGCAGAAGATCGGGACCGAGTTCTTCGGCACGGTCGACGATCTCCTGACCCGGTTCCGCCGCTACTACGCCTTCGATTCCCATGACTTCTCCGTCAACGTGAACCAGCTGGCCTCACCGAAGTCCGGCGCCCTGGTGGACCGGCCGATGGGGGGCACGGCGGTCGGCAGCGTCTTCTCCGCGTCGGACAACTACATGGCCGGCGTCAGCACCATGATCCACGCCGAGCAGTGGAACGGCCCGAGCGCCAAGGCCTTCCAGAAAGACTTCCTCGAACCGTTCGGCACGGCGTCGAAGTGGCAGCAGGCGTACATCAAGGAACTCGCCACCGCCGCGGCCGCCCTGCAGGTGGCCTCGAGCCGGACCAAGCGGGCCATCAAGTTCGTCGCCGAGAGCTGCCTGGGCGCGCTGACCGGCGATCAGAAGTATCAGGGCGACCTGGGCTTCGCCGACACCTCCAAGGATCTGCCGGGCAAGGACGTCGCCGACGGGCTCGGCATCATCACCGGCGTCGCCGGGCTGTTCCTCGGCGGCCCCGTCGGACTGGTCATCGGCGCCGTCGGACTGGTCAGCGGCCTCTACGGCGCGGGCAAACAGGGCAGCACGGAACCCCATCTCCAGGTGGAGTATCGCGACGATCCCCAATCGGTGGTCAAGCAGACCGAGTACGCCATCAAAGCCCTCGAGGAGTGGCTCCTCGACGAGGACGAGAAGCTCGGCGGCGCGCTGAACAAGGACCTGGAGAGCCCGGACGCCTTCGCGAGCCCGTTTCTGAAGCTCCCCGCGCCCGGCGTCACCTCCGGGACTTACAAGGAGCTGGGCATCCGGGACGCGCCGGGCGGTGACGACCAGGTCGTCGTCTCGCTGGTCCAGCTCGGTCGGTGCGGGGCGTACAACCTGCCGGGCGCGGCCTACGAGTACGACGCCGCGGCGAACCAGGTCGACGCCTGCCAGATCCCGGGCAGCATGAGCGTGTTCTTCCCGCGCACGATCTCCCCGTTCAACTCCTCGGTCGACAACCTCGTCAGGATCATGCACGGCATCCGGGACGGGCTCAACCGGGCCGGCGACGCGATGCTGACGGCGGCGCGCAACTATGAGGGTACCGATGCTCAGCAGGCGGCCGTGATCACCGAGATCTCGAAGATCGCACCGCATCACAGCATCGCTCCGACGAAGTGAGCTGACCAGATACACGAGGCGGAGGGGCCGGTCGTACGCGCACCGGCCCCTCCACCCGTCCTCGATCAGCGGATCACGGATCGGCGGGTCACGGCACCCAGTAGTTGCCGGAGACCACGATCATCACCTGCAACTGGACCGACATGTTGTAGTACTCGGTGCTGCCGAACGACCGCGACACCATGTGGTTCCACAGCGCGTCCAGCCAGGCCTGGCTGCCGGAGTCGGTCATCGCGGCGACCGCGAACGGCGCGTAGAAACAGGCGTCGTTGCCCGAGTCGAGGTTGCCCCCGCTCAGCGAATAGCCGTCCACGATGCTCGCCGGGTTGCCGCCCGTCTTCGACTTGATCCAGGTGTTCAGCTTCCGGGCCGAGGCCAGCGAGGCGGAGTTGCCGCTGGTGACGGCGTCCGCGCCGAGGCGCCACGGCGTACGGCAGGAGTTCCAGTAGTACTTGCCGTCGTTCGGGCCTTCCAGAACCTCACCGGTCGGCGGCTTGGGCGTCGTGTTCGTGGTGATCACGAAGTCCGGCAGCAGGCCGGTGCTGGGGGCGTACTGGTTCTGGAGGTTGGTGATGAGCGTCTGGTGGGCGCTGCGGATGGTGTCCCATGCAGTGTCACCGGTCGCCGTCCGGAACGCCCGCATGTGGTCGATCATGTGGTCGGACGGGCGCGTCGTGTAGTACAGCGCGTCGCAGCAGCTGCTCCAGTCGCCCAGCTTCAGCAGGTTCGTCGTCGGGTTGATCTCGCTGGCCTTGATGGCGTTGATCCGCTTGATCGCCAGCTGCTTGTAGTTGTAGGTCCCGGCGCTCCCCCACTGCTTGTCGGCCAGCAGGAGCGCGTACGCCACGTCCATGTCGCCGTCGGTCGCCGAGTCGGAGCCGTTGACGCTCTTGCAGCTGGTGTCCTGCTCGGCCGCCAGGAGATCGGCGTTGTTCACCGACGGGTGGGCCAGCACGTACTTCACCATGCCGTCGAAGATCGTCTTGGCGTTGGCGTCGGCTCCGGCCATCGTCGCGGTGATCACCATGCCGTAGCCCTGGCCCTCGGCGACGTACGGGTGGTCGGCGTCCGGCGAGATCGTCTCGTACCAGCCGTTGCCGCAGTTCTGCTTGACGAAGTTCGCCTTCCACTTGGTGTACACGCTGACCACGGCCTGGTCGAGGGTGGCCTGCGACCCGCTCGGCTTGAGCATGCCCGCGGCGTACGCGAACAGGTGGCTGCCGAACGGCACCGCCGGCCCGCCGGAGCCGCCGCTCGTGGTGGCGCTCACGGAGTTCGAGGCGGCCGAGCTGTTGCCCGCCGCGTCGTGGGCCTTGACAGTGAACGTGTACGCCGTCGACGCCGCCAGCCCGCCGACGGTCGCCGTGGTGCCCGTGACGGTCGTGGCGAGTACGCCGCCCCGGTACACGTCGTAGCCGGTGACGCCCACGTTGTCGGTGGACGAGTCCCAGGCCAGGCTCACGCTGGACGAGGTGACCCCGGTCGAGCGCAGGTTGCCCGGCGCGGTCGGCGCCTGGGTGTCCCCACCGCCACCGCCTCCGGTCACGCTGAGCACGTCGACGTTGGGACCGCCGTTGGCGGTGGTGGCCGTGGCCCGGACGGTGTTGGCGCCCGCCACGAGCGACGCGGTGATCGCCTTGGTGGTCCACGTGTCCCAGTTCGCCGTGGCCGGGAAGGACACGCCGGCCGCGACGACCGCGCCGTTGACGGCGATGTCCATCGGCCGGTCGACGGTGGTGCCGTTGGCGTACCGGAAGGTGAGCGTCTGGCTGCCCGCGGCGGCGGCGGTCACGCTCCACTCCACGTAGGACCCGGCGACGTTGGTGTAGTCCACGAAGCCGGTGCCGGTGTAGCCGGTGTGATTGGTGGCCGCCGCGGCTTGCGCGAGCACGGCGTTCTCGGCCTGGTAGTCGGTCGCCGTGGCGGTGATGTCGACGTCGAGGTAGTCGAGGTTGGCCGTCCCGTTAGCGGTCGTCGCGGTGACGCGTACGGTGTTCGGCCCGGCGGTGAGGGCGGCGGTCACCGTTTTGTTCGCCCAGGTGTCCCAGTTCGTCGTGCTGCCGAACGCCGACGCCGCCGCGATCACCGTGCCGTTGACGGCGATGTCGGCCGGGCGGCCGGTCGTGGTGCCGTTGGAGTAGCGGATCGTCAGTGCGGCCGTGCCCGCGCTCGCGGCGGTCACCGTCCACTCGGTATAGCTCCCCGCGACGTTGTCCCCGTTGACGAACCCGCTACCGGAGTAGTTGAGGTGGTTGGCCTCGACCACGCCCTGCGACACGGTCGCACCCTCGGCTTCGTAGCGGGTGGCGGCCGCCGCGCCGGGCGTCGCCGGCGACAGCGCCGCCACGAGCGCCAGACCTGCCGTGAGGGCGAGGCCCCTTGCGTATCGCTTCATCTGACCTCCAGAGCTCGAATGGTTAGACAGTTTGCCTAACCATTATCGAAGTGTCAATGGATGTCGATCTCATAAACAGTTTTGCGACGCCGATCCCGCGACCGCTGTTAAACGACCTGTCGCCGTGGATTCACCGAGTCCTACGTTTTCCGCCAGCCCCTCGCGGTCGGCGCCAGGAAGACCCGGCCGCGAGGCTGGTCCCCCGCTCGAAACAGCCAGTGAGGACGGCGGACCAGCCCCAGAAACTGAGGGGGCGTCTTGGGAGGAGGAACCCTTGGCACATCGCACCCCCACCGTGGCCGCGACGCTGTTGCTGGCGCTCGCCACCACACTCACCCCCGCCGCGACGGCGGTGGCGTCCCCGTCCGTCGAGCCGACCGGCGTCATCCGGGCGGCCGACAGCCCGTACGCCGTTCCAGGCCGCTACATCGTGGCGCTGAAGGACACCGCGCTGGCCGCCGTTACCCCCGCGGCCATCGCAGTGCGCGCCCGTGACCTGAGTGCCCGCTTCGGCGGGCAGTCCCGGCACGTCTACTCCGCCGGGTTGCACGGATTCTCGGCGAACCTGGCCGAGCCGCAAGCCCGGAAGCTGGCGGCCGATCCCGCCGTGGCCTACGTCGAGCAGGTGCAGCGGATCGGCGTACTGGACACGCAGAACAACCCGCCGAACTGGGGGGACGACCGCATCGACCAGCGGAACCTGCCGCTGAACCAGACGTTCACCTATCCGGCCAACCCGGGCCAGGGCGTCACCGTGTACATCTTGGACACCGGGCTCAACGCCAGCCACACCGATTTCACCGGCCGGGTGAAGCAGGGCGTGGACATGGTGGACAACGACAGCACGCCGCAGGACTGCCACGGCCACGGTACGCACGTGGCCGGCACCGCGGTCGGCACCACCTACGGCATCGCCAAGAAGGCGTCGCTCGTGTCGGTCCGTGTCCTGAACTGCCAGGGCAGCGGCACCAACGACGACTTGATCGCGGGCATCGACTGGGTACGCGCCAACGCCCAGAAGCCGGCCGTGGCCAACTACAGCATCGGCTGCCAGAGCCGGTGCAGCAGCGCCGCCATGGACAGCGCGGTGAACAACCTCATCTCGTCGGGCGTGCAGTTCGTCGAGGCGGCCGGGAACTCCGGCGACGACGCCTGCTACTACAGCCCGCAGGGCGTCTCCGCCGCGATCACGGTCGGCAACAGCACCAACGCCGACGCGCGCAACAGCACCAGCAACTACGGCTCTTGCCTGGACTTGTTCGCGCCGGGCACGAGCATCGTGTCGGCGTCCTACTCCAGCAACACCGGCAGCGCGACCATGACCGGCACCTCCATGGCCTCGCCGCACGTGACCGGGTCGGCCGCCCTCTACCTCGGGGCGAACCCGTCGGCCACGCCCGCGCAGGTACGCAACGCGCTGGTGACCAACGGCACGACCGGGAAGATCACCAGTCCTGGCAGCGGTTCGCCGAATGTGTTGCTGTACACGGGATTCATCGGTGGCGGCGACCCCGGCAGCCCGTCGGTGACCAACCCGGGCAACCAGAGCACCGCGGTCGGGCAGGCCGTCGACCTGCAACTGTCGGCCACTGGCGGGACGAGTCCCTACACCTGGAGCGCGAGTGGGCTGCCCGCCGGGCTGTCCATCGGCTCGTCGACCGGCCGGATCACCGGTACGCCGACCACAGCGGGGACGTCGAATGTGACCGTCACCGTCACCGACTCGGCGAGCAAGACCGGGACCGCCCAGTTCACCTGGACGGTCGGCACCGGCGGTGGCTGCACCCCGGCGCAGCTCGTCGGCAACGGCGGGTTCGAGAGCGGGACGAGCCCGTGGACGGCTTCGCAGTACGTCGTCGGCGCTTGGCCGGAGTACCCGGCCCGGACCGGCACCCGTAACGCGTGGTTCGGCGGACGCGGCTCGGCCCACACCGACACGCTGTCGCAGTCGGTGACCATCCCGGCCGGCTGCACCGCCACCCTGAAGTTCTGGCTGCGGATCACCACGGCCGAGACGGAGAGCGTCGTCTACGACACCTTCGCCGTGACCGTGGGCAGCACGACGGTGGCCAGCTACTCCAACCTCAACGCGAATTCCGCGTACGCCGAGCGGACCGTGAACCTGGCGCAGTTCGCCGGGCAGACGGTCACCCTCACGTTCACCGGGATCGAGGACTGGTCGTTGCAGACCAGCTTCGTCGTCGACGACGTCACGCTGAACGTCGCCTGACCGGTGCGGTGGGCGGCCTCCTCACGAGGGCGGCCGCCCACCCATCGCGTTCTATTCCCACTCCCAGCGCATCCCGACGATGCCCGGCGGAACGTCAGAGGCGACCAGGTGAGCCCCGTGCGTCGACCCGATCCAGATCTCGCGTACGCCTTGGTCCGGCGCGTGGATCGCCCGGCGCTCATAGCGGTAGCACCGCGCCGGGACCGCCCGCTGATCGAACTGCACCTCCAGGACGTATTCGCTGACGGGCACGTTGAAGCCGCGGTAGTACGTCTCGGTCGGCGTCGCCGAGTCGCTGAGGAAGGCGTACTCGATGACCACGGTGTCGCCCCGGGCGAGCATGCGGTCGAAGATGATCTCGGCGGCCAGCAGGCCCGACGCCGCGTCGGTACGCACCCGGCCGAGCCGGCAGTTGCGCAGCGCCCGGATGTCGGTGAACGCCTTCAGGTCGTCGGTGCGGAAGATGCCGACCGTGCGGCTCAGCCGATCCACATTGGATCGGAGCACCTGGCGGCAGGTCAGGCTGATCTCCTGCCGGTCGCCGCCGACCAGATAAAGGTCGTGCAGGCTCAGCCGGGTCAGCTCATGGTTGAGCCATCGGTCCAGCTCGCCGATCATCCGCGAGACGCTGGTGGCGTCCTCGAAAAGCCGGTCGATGTCCAACGTGCCCGGCGGCTGGGTGAGCCACCGGCCGCGCGGGCGGCGCGGGCCGAGCTGGGCGATCAGCGACTCCGGCGGCAGCGCCAGGATCTCCTCCAGCAGCCGGACCGCCTTCATGGAATCCGGCCGCTCGGGCCGGCTGCGTCCCCGCCGCCAATAGCTCAACGTGGTGAGGCTGACGGTCACCCCCGCCGCGGCCAGCTTCTCCTGGATCTCCTCCAGGCGCAGGCCGCGATCCTCGATGGCCAGATGGAGGGCCGCCGAGAAGGGGCCGGTCCGCAACGCGTGCGCGAGGTCCCGGCCGATCTCCGGACGTTCTGGCTCCATATTCGCTGAGTATGCACGTCCAGCCGGACGCGGCAAGGCCTCAGCGCCGGGCGCGGAACCGCAACCGGTCGCCGACCTCGACGTCCACCTCGCCGAACCCGGCCGCCATCAGGCGTACGGGGAGGGTTTCGGGGTCGAGCGGCTCGTAGGCGTCGCCGTCGTGGAACTCTCGCAACCGGTCCGACGCCACGCTGTCGGTCCCCGCGAACCAGCCGCCCGGCCGCAGCAGCCGAGCCGCCTCGAAGAACAACTCGTCCTGAGCGGGCGGCGGCGTGACGTGGTGCAGCATCGTGAAGCACACGACCGCGTCGGCGACGCCGTCGGCCAACGGGACCCGGCGCGCGTCGGCGTGGCGTACGTCGACGGTGGGGAACCTGGCGGTCAGCCCGGCGGCGAGGGTCGCGTCGGCCTCGATCACGGTCAGCCGCCGGGCCCAGTCCAGCAGGTACGCCGTACTCGCTCCGAAGCCGCCGCCGAGTTCGACGGCGTACTCCGGTTCCGGCAGCCCGGCCAAGCCCCACGGCAGCACCTCGCCGACCAGGATCTCGGCCCACTCGGGGCTGGAGCAGTACGCGTCATGCAGCGAGTTCATCGGACGGTCCCTTCGATCAGCATCGGCAGCAGGTGGGTACGCGCTTTCGCCGGGGTCCAGGCGTGCCGGGCGCGCAGGTGCAGGTAGGTCCAGGCGACCGCGTTGAACAGGATGTCCGCCCGATCCAGGTCGGTGCCCTTGCCGAGCAGCCGGCCCGCCGCCCGGGCGTCGCGCAGCACCGCGACGAACGGGTCGAGGAACCGCATCGGGAGGTCCGCCGTCGCGGCCGCCCGGTGGAACATCTCGTCGGACAGGGTCAGCACGTCCGCGTGCGCGTCGACGACGTCGCAGAGCGCGTTCATCGTCTTGCGCAGCCGCTCGGCCGGGTCGCCGCCGGCGGTGAGCACCGGCAGCATCGCGTCGCGGTAGTCCGCCGCCAGCCGTTTGAGCAACCCGTCCAGCAGGCTCTCCCGAGTCACGCCGTTGCGCCACAGGGTCACCCGCGATCGGCCGGCCTTGTCGGCGACCCGTTCCAGGGTCAATCCGTCCCACCCGACGTCGGCCAGCACCGCGACGGTCGCCTCGTGGAGATCATCCTTCACGAATGCAACATAGCCGTTGCATTTTCTGAACGCAAGCATTGCATCGACCGGCGTCCCCGGCGCATGCTGACGGGATGATGAGACTTCCCTTCGCCGGGCCCCTCACCCCAGTAGAGCCCGGACCTCGAACCATTCCCGAGCCGCCCCGTCGCGGCGAGCCCGGCGGCGACCCGTGCCGCATCTGCGACCAGGACGACGGCATCTGGTCCGACGCGAACTGGGTGCTGCACGAGCCCGTGGGCGGCAGCCTGCCTGGCACGCTCTGGTTGGCCTCCCGGGTGCATGTGGACTCGTTCGCCGATCTGCCGGAGGAACTGGCCGCCGACTTCGGCCGGGTGACGGCCCGCGTCGAGCGCGCGATCCTTGCGCTTCCTGACGTAGGCCGGGTGCACCTCTACCGCTGGGGCGACGGCGCCGCGCATTTCCACGTCTGGTTCATGCCCCGGCCGCTGGGCATGCTCGAGGCGACTCGCTACGCGCTCCCGGTCTGGGAGGACGCCCTGCCCGCCGCCACCGAAGCCCAGCTACAGGCCGCGCGGGAGGTCGTCATGTCCGCGTTGGCATGACGCAAGCCGGTTCTGGGTACGCTCAGCGCCATGTCCCGGGAAGCCTGGATCGTCGTCGGAGTCGTCGCCGGCGTCATCGCACTGGCCACGTTGTACGGTGCGATCCGCTTGGCGCGCAAGCTCTTCGTGACCAAGCGCATGCTGGGCGACCTCGGCACCGGCGGGAAGGTCGCCTTCTGGGGCGCGCTGGTCTACACGATCCTGCCGGTGGATCTGCTGCCCGATCCGATCTACCTCGACGACATGGGCGTGCTCACCGCCGCCCTGCTCTACCTGACCCACCTGCTGCGGAAGCGGCGGGCGGCGGGCGTACCGGTCAGGCTGCCCGGCGCGCGAGGATCAGGCCGGTCGTCAGCTGCTGATGCAGCACCCCGCCGCGGCCGTCGATGAGCTTGGCGATCGCCTGGTGCAGTTGGGACCGCCGCTGCTCGGGCAGCATGCGGTGGTTGGAGAAGGTCGACAGCAGCCGCAGGTAACGCGGGGTCGGGAAGGGCACGACCCGGATCACCTCCTGCTGCTCGAAGTCGGTGAACAGCGGCGACGTCCGCACCTCGTCCGGGTGGAACACGTCGGGGTGGAGATTGGCCGGCACGCCGTGGGCGATCTCCGGGGCGTGCTTGAGGTAGACGTTCTGCATCGCTGTGGCGGTGTCCTCGTCGGCGAACCCGAAGTCGTGGGCGAACAAGGCGATGACACCGCCCGGAGCCAGCGCCTCGGCGGCCAGTCGCGTACGCGTCTGGTGGCTCACCCAGTGCCACGCCTGAGCACTGGCCAGCAGATCGACGCCGTCCGCCGGCGGTGGCCAGTCCTCGAACCGGCTCACCTCGATCGCCACGAACTCGTCGTCGTGAAACCGCCGCCGCAGCACACCCGCCATCGCGGCGTCCGGCTCGACGCAGGTGATCGGGGCGTCGAGCGTACGCAGCACCTCGGTGCCCTTGCCGGTGCCGGCGCCCACCTCGGCGATCGCGGCCGGGCGACGGCCCGCGTACGCCAGGATCCGGTCGGCGATCTCGACCGGGTAGCCCGGCCGGACGTCGTCGTAGTCGGTCGCCACCTCGCCGAAGACCTGGCTCTGCACCCGCTCGGAGACCATGCCGGGCACTCTAGTACTCGCGGGTATCGTCCGTATGCGATGCCTGTCACGTTCACCCAAGCCGTGGCCCGGCTGCGGTCCGCTGGTTGCGTCTTCGCCGAGGACGAGGCCGAGCTGATCCTCGCCGAGGCCGATCCCGCCGCTGTCGACGGTCTGCTGCGCCGCCGGGAGGACGGCGAGCCGCTGGAGCAGATCCTCGGCTGGGCGGAGTTCTGTGGACTGCGGATTCTCGTCGAACCCGGGGTCTTCGTGCCACGCCGGCGGACCGAGTTCCTCGCCCGGCAGGCCGCCGCGTACGCCCGGCCCGGCTCGATCGTCGTAGACCTCTGCTGCGGCACCGGCGCGGTCGGGCGGGCCGTCGCCGAATTCGTCCCCGGCGTCGAGGTGTACGCCGCGGACGTCGATCCCGTCGCGGTGCGCTGCGCTCGGACCAACCTGACCGGTGCGCTGCTTCACGCGTATCAAGGAGATCTGTTCGAAGCCCTGCCTCGCGAGCTGCTGGGGCGCGTCGACGTGCTCGCGGTGAACGCGCCTTATGTCCCGAGCGACCAGATCGCGCTGATGCCGCCGGAGGCGCGTGACCACGAGCCGCGCGTCGCGCTCGACGGCGGCCCGGACGGCGTGGCGATCCACCGCCGCGTGGCCGCCGGCGCCCACGCGTGGCTGAAACCGGATGGCCGGGTCCTCATCGAGACGAGCGACGAGCAGGCCCGGGTGACGGAAGCGGCGCTGGTCGACGGCGGTTTCCGCACCGAGATCGCGGTCGACGACGACCTCGGCGCGACCGTCGCGATCGGTCAGGCCTCAGCCTGAAGCTTTTTCACCAGCTCGATGTAGCGGGTCTGCGCGGCTTCCTGATCGGTGCCGGCCAGCTCGCTCCAGGTGTCGAACTTGGCCCGGCCGACCAGGTCGAACATGCCCGGCCGCTTGCCGGTCGCGTCGCCCTGGCTGCCCTGCTTGTAGAGCGCGTAGAGCTGGAGCAGAGCATCGTTGCCCGGGCGCGTCGGCAGCTGCTTGACGTCGGCCTGGGCCTGCGCGAAGTCGTCGGAGACAGACATGGTCGTCAGCCTATCGCTACCCGTGTGTCGAACATTTGTTCTATGATCCCGGAATGGAGGGCGCCTCGATTCTGCACGCCGACCTCGACGCGTTCTACGCGTCGGTCGAGCAGCGCGACCGACCCGCGCTCCGCGGCAGGCCGGTCATCGTGGGGCACGGTGTCGTGCTCGCGTGCAGCTACGAGGCCAAAGCCCGAGGGGTACGCACAGCGATGAACGGTCGTCAGGCCCGCCTGCTCTGCCCGGACGCCATCGTGCTCGAACCCCGGATGTCGGCCTACTCGCAGGCCAGCAAGGCTGTCTTCGAAGTGTTCCGGGACACCACGCCGCTGGTCGAGCCGATCTCGATCGACGAGGCGTTCCTCGAGGTCGGCGGGCTCCGGAAGATCAGCGGCACGCCGACCCAGATCGCCGTCCGCCTGCGCGCCGACGTGCTGGATCGCGTGGGACTGCCGATCACGGTCGGGATCGCCCGGACGAAGTTCCTCGCCAAGGTGGCCAGCCGCGTCGCCAAGCCGGACGGGATCCTGGCCGTCGAGCCCGATCGCGAACTGGAGTTCCTGCATCCTCTGCCGGTCCAGATGCTCTGGGGCGTCGGCCCGGTGACCGCGGCCAAGCTGGCCGAACGCGGCATTCGCACGGTCGCGCACGTCGCCCGGATCGGTGAGGCGGCGTTGGTCTCGATCCTCGGTGGGCATGCCGGCCGGCACCTGTGGGCGCTGGCCCACAACAAGGACGCCCGCCGCGTGGTGACCGGCCGCCGGCGCGGCTCGATGGGCGCGCAACGGGCCCTCGGCCGGGGCCATCAGTCCTACGAGGAACTCGACGCGACGCTGGCCGGGCTGGTGGACCGGGTCACCCGGCGGATGCGCAAAGCGGACCGGCCAGGCCGGACGGTGGTGCTGCGGATGCGGTTCCGCGACTTCACCCGGGCCACCCGATCGCGTACGCTCAGCCGCCCGACCGTGCAGACCGAGGAGATCCTCGCCGCCGCTCGGACCCTGCTGACCGCCGTGCGACCCATGATCGCCGTACGCGGCCTGACCCTGCTCGGGATCAGCGTGGGCAACCTGGAGAACCAAGACTTCATGCAGCTCGAACTGCCCTTCGGCACCCCCGACCGGGTGGCCCTCGACGGGGCGCTGGACGCGGTCCGGGATCGGTTCGGCAGCAGCTCCGTCACGCGCGGGGTGCTTGTCGGCAAGAGTCCCGGGCTGGAGATGCCCATGCTCCCGGACTGACTCGTTTCGCTTCGCGCTTCGCGCTTCGCTGGCGCGGCACTGGCGGTGATCTTGAACAGAAAACGCTGCCCTGGCGACGTTTCCCGTTCAAGATCACGTCGGGCGAAGTGGATCTAGGCGAGAAATGGTCGCCTGGGCCGCCATTTCTCGCCTAGATCATCTGAGCGCCAGCGCGGGAGCCCGCGCGGAGCGCGACGCGCGCTGGTCAGGGGGCCGCGAGCGCCTCCGTCGGGGAGAGCCGGGCGGCCCGGATGGCCGGGTAGAGCCCGGCGATCGCCCCGATCACCACGGTGGCGCCCATGCCGCCCAGCGTCGCCCACGCCGGAACCACCGCCGGCCAGGTCTGCGTACGCGCGTAGAGGCTGGTGACGAGGATGCCGACGAGGACTCCGCCGAGCCCGCCCAGCGCCGCGAGGAGCAGTGACTCCGCGAGGAACTGCAGCAGGATCTGCCCTCGGGTGGCGCCGAGCGAGCGCCGGAGGCCGATCTCGGCCCGGCGTTCGAGGACGGAGATGACCATCGTGTTGGCCACCCCGACCCCGCCGACCAGCAGAGCCACCGCGCCGAGCCCGAGCAGGAGCCCGGTGAACGCCTGATCGGTGGCCTGCCGGGCGGCCAGCGCGTCGGACGGCCGGGACACGCGTACCTCGTTGGGCGCGGCCGGGTTGGCCGTCGCGGCCAGCACCGCCCGCACCGACGTGACCGCGTCGTCCCGCGTACGCGTGTAGACGGTGGTGGGCAGGCCGTCGAAGGCCAGGTAGGACTCCGCGGCCGGGAATCCGATCAACGCGGCGACGTCCAGCTCGGGCGCAAGCGCGACCGGTTGCAGGATGCCCACCACGGTGAAGTACCGGCCGCCGACCAGCACTTGGACGCCGTCGCGGACGGAGTAGACGCCGAGCCGCTGGGCGGCCGACGCGCCGAGCACCACCGCCGGGTAACGGCTGGTCGCGTCGTTGAGCCAGACGCCGTCTGCGAGCTGCGCGGCGACCGTCGCCGGCAGATCGAGGTGCGCCGCCAGAACGGACATCCCACCGGTTTGGATCGCCGGAATCCGATCGCTGCGGAACACGGAGAGATCCGGTACGCGCCCGATCGCGGCGACGCCGGTGACCGGGCCGATGCGCCCGATCATCGCGACCGACGCGGCCGGCAGCACCGCCCGGCCGCCCATCATGGTCTCCCCGGGCGAGACCGTGAGGAGGTTGGTGCCGAGCGCCGCGAGCTGCTTGTCCAGTTGCGCCCGGCTGGACGAGGAGATCCCGACGACGGCGATCATCGCGGCGATGCCGATGGCGATCCCGAGCGCCGAGAGGAAGACCCGCAGCGGCCGCGTACGCAGTCCGGCCGAGCCGACCCGCAGCACGTCGGCGGGCCGCAACCGCGAAGGACGCAGGCTCGTGCTGCTCATGCGATCACCGTCCGGCGACGGCGCTTGCCTTCGGGGAACGTGCTCATGACACGACCTGCCCATCTCGCATGTGGATCTGGCGCGGCAGGCTGTCGGCGATCTCTCGATCGTGCGTGATGATCACGACCGTCGTACCGCCCTCGTGCAGCGCCCGCAGCAGCCCCATGACGCCCGCGCCGGACGACGAGTCGAGGTTGCCGGTCGGTTCGTCGGCGAGCAGCAGCGCCGGGTCGCCGACGATGGCCCGCGCGATGGCGACGCGCTGCCGTTCGCCGCCCGACAGCTGGTGCGGCCGATGCTCCAGCCGCTCCCCCAGCCCGACGCTGACGAGGGCCCGCTCCGCCCGCCCGCGCCGGTGCCGGGCCGGGACGCCGCTGTAGAGCAGCCCGTCCGCCACGTTGTCCAGGGCGGACTGTCCCGGGGCCAGATGGAACTGCTGGAAGACGAACCCGATCCGGCTCGCGCGTACCGCCGACAGCTGGCGGTCGGACAGCCGGGCCACGTCCAGGCCGTCGATGCGTACCGTGCCGCGGGACGGCCGGTCCAGCGTGCCGATCAGGTGCAGCATCGTGGACTTGCCGGAGCCCGACGGGCCGGCGATCGCCACCAGCTCGCCGCGCCCGACCGTCAGGCTCACGTCGCGCACCGCCAGCACACCTGGGTACGCCTTGGTCACGCCGTCCAGCTCCACGACGGAATCCACCTGGGACTCGGTCATGACGGCATCCCCACGGTGGTTCCCTCGCTGAGCCCGTCCCCGGTGACCTCGACCCGGCCGGTGGCGAACAGGCCGACCTTCACGGCGACGATACGGGTGGCCGAGCCGTCCACGACCTGTACGCCGTAGCCGCCCTCCGACAGGGCCAGCAACGCCGCCACCGGGACGGTCAGGACGTTCTCCCGTTTCCCAGCGGTGAATCCGACGTCGATGGTGGCCTGATCGAACGCGGCGAGCGTCTTCTGATCATCGGGCGCGACGGACACCCGGATCACGGTCTTGGCGGGATTGTTGCCCTCAGCCGGCTTGATCACCGTACGCGCCCGCACGATCTTGCCGGGCACGGTCTTGCCGTCGGGCAGTTTCAGGGTGACGGCGCTGCCGACCTGAGCCAGGCGCTGTTCGGCCACGCTCAGCTCGACGCCGACCAGCTTCTGCGAACCGGTGGTGTCGAGGACCGCCATGCCGGGGCCGGTCGCGTCGCCGATCGCGGCCTGCTGGGCGTTCACGCGTACGGGTCCGGGGGCGTAGTAGACCCGGCCGAGGTCCACCACGCCCGTCTGGGCCAGCCCGAGCGCCTTCTGCCACTTCTTCACCGCCGTCGTCGTGGACGCCGAGAACGTCCCGTCGACGGTGAACCCCCGATAGCCCAAGGCGTACAGGTTCTGCTCGAACTGTTTGACGTCCGGGCCCTTCAGTCCGGCCGCCAGAGCCCGGTACGCCGGCAGCACGCCGTACAGGAGGACGACCGGATTGTTGTCCACGCGATAGATCGGCTGCCCTCGGCGTACCGCCGCGTTCTGTGCGGGGAGCGCGGTGATCGTGCCCGGCAGCTTGCCGTTGACCTGGACCGAGTCGCCGTAGCCCAGCTCGCCGCTCTCGGTCTGGCTGTCGACGAGGGTCTGGCGAGTGACCGTCGCGGTGGCCGGGGGCAGCTTGGCGGCCGAGGGCGCCGACGGGCCGGAGCCGATGCCCTTGGCCGCGACCACGGCGACACCGATCGCCAGGACGACCGCCGCCGTCCCGAGGCCGGTGAGAATCCGGCGCCTCATCGGCCGTTGCCCGAGTTCGTGCCCGGCGATTCCCCGGCCGGCGGCGGCGCGAACTTCTGGCACTCCTTGTCGGCCGCCTGGTACGCCGGACTGGCCGGGTCGATGCCGGAGGTGTTGCCGTCGAGCTGGAAGCCGTAGTCGGTCGGGTCGGGGAAGTTCTTCAGGCCATGCTCGCGCATGCACTGGGCGTATTTGCGCAGCTGGTCGAGCCGGGCGGGGTCGAGCTTCTGCGGCTCGCCGCCGTTGGGCAGGTAGGGCTTGCACTTCTGCATCGCCACGTCGACCTTGGCCGGGTCGGCGCCGTCCGGCGCGCTCAGGTCCACCCCGCCGCCGTCGCTGAACTTCGGGTCGGGCCAGTCCGGCAGGCCGTTCTCGCGCATGCACTTGGCGAACTGGAGCGCCCGCGCCTTCTCGTCGACCGCGCCGGTGGCACCCGCGGTAGCGCTGGGGCTGGACGTGCCGTTGGCGCTGGCGACACCGTCGCCGTCGCTCTTCGAGCACCCGGCCAGTGCCGCCGTGGCGAGCAGGCCGATCGCGATCGCTGCCCTTATCCGCATGGTTCGTCTCCTTCGAGAGGGATCCTGTCGGCGGTCAGTAGATCGGCCGCGGGTTTTCGCGGCCGTCACCGAATTCGTTGACAGCGAGGTGACATCACCGTGTGTCACCATGGGATTCATGCGGATCTTGGTCGTCGAAGACGAACCCCTGGTCGCCGACGCGGTCGCGCACTGGCTGCGAGGCGACGCGCACGCCGTCGACGTCGTCCACGACGGCGGGGCGGCCCTCGAACGCATCGACGTGAACGACTACGACGTGGTAGTCCTGGACCGTGATCTACCGGTGGTGCACGGCGACGACGTATGCCGGGCGCTGGCCGAGCGCGGCGGCGAGACGCGGGTCCTCATGCTGACCGCGTCCGCCGACGTCGCCGACCGGGTCTCCGGACTGTCCCTGGGCGCCGACGACTACCTGCCGAAACCGTTCGCGTTCGCCGAGCTGTCCGCCCGCGTCACCGCGCTGGGCCGCCGCGCCCGCCCGGCCGCGCCGCCGATCCTGCAACGCGGCGGCATCCGGCTCGACCCGCATCGCCGGGAGGTCTACCGCGACGGCCGCTACGTCCCGTTGTCCCGCAAGGAGTTCGCCGTGCTGGCCGAGTTGCTGCGCGCCGACGGCGCGCCGGTCTCGGCCGAGCAACTCCTCGAAAAGGCCTGGGACGAGAACGCCGACCCGTTCACCCACTCGATCCGCATGATCATCCTGAAGTTGCGCCGCAAGCTCGGGGAGCCGCCGATCGTGCTCACCGATCCGGGTGTGGGGTACCGAGTGCCGTGAAACGGTTGACCTTCCGCGCGCGGCTGACCCTCGTCTACGGCTGCCTCTTCCTGGTCGCCGGCCTGGTCATGCTGGCCATCACCTACGTGCTCGTGGCCGATCGGCAGATGCCGAGTTTCAACGTCGGCTACACCTCGGCGAACCCGGGCGACGCGGGCACGCTGGTCAACCAGGTCTCCGAGTCCGCCTGGGACGTGGCGCTGAACGCGCTGCTGACCCGGGGCGGCATCGCCCTGGCGGTGGTGGTCGTGGTGGCGACCGCGATCGGCTGGTTGCTGGCCGGTCGACTGCTGCGCCCCCTCGACAAGATCACCGACACCGCCGTACGCATCGCCGACGCGCCCGCCGCGGATCGGGGCCTGCACGAACGCATCGGTCTCACCGGCCCGCAGGACGAGGTGAAACGGCTCGCCGACGCCTTCGACACGATGCTGGAACGGCTCGACCACGCCTTCGACGGGCAGCGGCGCTTCGTCGCCAACGCCTCCCACGAGCTGCGTACGCCGTTGACCGTGAACCGGTCGCTGCTGGAGGTGGCGCTCTATCGCGGCGAGCCGACTCCGGAGCTGACTCAGCTGGGCCGGACGCTGCTGGAGGTGAACACCCGCCACGAGCAGCTGCTGGACGGACTGCTGGTGCTGGCCCGCTCGGAACGCGAGGTGACCGAACGTTCCTATGTAGATCTGGCTGACATCGTGGACCACGTCGTCTCGGTGACCCCGTTCGGCTCGCTCGACCTGCGGCTGGCCGCCGAGGAAGCCGCCGTCACGGGGAACCCGCCCCTGCTGGAGCGGCTGGTGCAGAACCTCGTCGACAACGCGATCCGCTACAACGTGCCGGACGGTTTCGTCGCCGTCTCCTGCCGCACCCGGGACGGCTCCCCACGCGACGGCTCCCCTCGGGACGGCGTCTCGCGAGGCGACGCCGTCGTGGTCGTGGAGAACAGCGGGCCGGTCATCCCCAAGTACGACGTCCCGGCCCTGTTCGAACCGTTCCACCGAGGCAGCCGGACCGCCCATCAGGCTCCTGGCGCGGGACTCGGGCTGTCCATCGTCCAGGCCATCGCCCGAGCGCACGGCGGCGACGTCCGGGCCGAGTCGCGTACCGGGGGCGGGCTGGTGGTGACGGTGACCCTGCCGCCCGCATGATCGTTTCGCCGTTGGGCGCTGGATCAGGGTTCCGGGTCGAATCTTGGACCGTGATTCGACCGAGAACCCTGATCCAGCGCTCAAGAAATCAGGGTTCTTGGTTCTGGCGGGCGATGAGCCGCCCGACTTGCTCGGCCGGGCCGGGCTGTCCGAACAGCCAGCCCTGGGCGGCGTCGCAGCCGAGCGCGCGCAGCCGGTCCGCCTGGGCCTGGTGTTCGACGCCTTCGGCGGTCACGCTCAGGCCGAGGTCGTGCGCCAACCCGATGATCGCGGAGAGCAGCCGGTCGTGCTTCGGGTCGACGCTCGACCCGGTACGCAGTGGTTTGAGGAACTCCCCCGCCAGCTTCACCTGGCGAACCGGCAACCTCGTCAGGTACGCCAGGTTGGCGTACCCCGTGCCGAAGTCGTCGATGGCGAGCCGGACGCCGGCGTCGGCGAGCCGCTGTAGTTCGCCGACCGGTCCGCGGTCGTCGCCGAGCACGGCGGATTCGGTGAGTTCGAGTTGCAGTCGTTCCGGTGGCATGCCGCCGTCGGTGAGCACCTGCATCACGTCATCGACCAGGCCGGGCCGGCGGAGTTGGCCGACCGCCACGTTGACGCTGATGTAGCAGGTCAGCGTGGGATTCGCGGCGGCCCATTCGCCGGCTTGGCGGCAGGCGGCGGCGAGCACCCAGCGGCCGACGGCGGCGATGTGGCCGGTCTCCTCGGCGACCGGGATGAACTGGTTCGGCGCGACGATGCCCAACTGCGGATGCCGCCAGCGGATCAGCGCCTCCACTCCGCGGAGCCGCCCGTCTTCGAGCCCGACGATGGGCTGGTAGTCGCAGAAGAACTCCTGCCGCGTCAACGCGGCGGGCAGCGCGGTCGCGAGCGTGTGCTGGGTGATCTGCCGGGCACTGTCGCGCGGGTCGTAGCGGGCCAGCCGGCTCTTCCCCTCGGCCTTCGCCCGGTAGAGCGTGATGTCGGCGGCCCGCATGAGCGCCTGCGGATCGGCGCCGACCGCCCGGGAGTCGACGACGCCGATGCTCGCCGAAATGGTCAGTTCCCGGCCACCGACCTGGAACGGCTCGCGCAACGCGGCCAGGATCGCCTCAGCCGGGCCGACCACGGCCGCCTCGCCCACACAGTCGTCGTCGAGCACCACGAACTCGTCGCCGCCCAGCCGGGCTACCAGGCGATCGCCGTAGGCGACGGCCGTCTCCAGCCGCCGGGCGACCGCGATGAGCAGCTGGTCGCCGACGGCGTGCCCGAGGCTGTCGTTGACGTCCTTGAAGCCGTCCAGGTCCAGAAAGGATAGTCCGAGCCGGCCGCAGGCCGGTTCGGCGAGACGCTCGGCCAGCCGCTCGGCGAACAGCGTCCGGTTGGGCAGCCCGGTCAGCGCGTCGTGCCGCGACTCGTGCCAGAGCTGGTCCTGCAGGCGTCGCCGCTCGGTGATGTCGACGGTGACCCCGATGAGGAAGCCGGGCGCGCCGTCGTCGTCGCGCACCATCGACATCGACAGGTCCAGCACCAGCCGGCTGCCGTCGGGGCGTACGCGGGTCGTCTCGGTGCGGAAGTGATCCCGGCCGCCCGAGAGCAGGTCGAGATAGCGGCTGGAGGTCGGGCCGTGCCCGCTGTCGCCGATGATCTCCCCGACCGTCCGGCCCCGGATCTCCTCCGGCACGAAGCCGAGCATCCGGGCGAACGCGGTGTTGACCTCGATCAGGCGGCCGCCCAGGTCGACCATGGCGATGCCGACGGCGGCGTCGGCGAAGACGGCTCGAAACCGGGCCTCCACGACGCGCCGGTCGTCGTCGGCGATGCGGACGGCTCGGAGGGCGGCGCGTTGGACGGCCTCCTGCTCGGTCCGGGTGCGTACGCGCAACGCCTGGGCGTATCCGGCCGACAGGCCGCCGAGTAGCTGGCCCAGCCGGGCGCGCAGCTTGATCTCGTCCTCGGCCCCGGGTTCGCCCCGGATCTCGTCGAGGAAGCCGTCGGCGAACACCTCGATCGTCCGGCGTACCGCCGCTGGGCTGTGAAAATCGGCGCCGACCAGGGCCGCCGCCACCTCTTCCGCACGGGCCTGGGCGCTGTCGTCCCGCAGTGCGGCCGCGAGCTCACGGGTCAGCCGTTCGAGGAACTCCGTCAGATGCGGCACGGGCTCGTCGCTGGTCCCGCCGATCGCCTCCGCCCAGCGCCGGGCGAATCGTCCGAGGCCGTCGGGCTCCACCGGCTCGGTCGGCGCCGGCACGTACGCGTTCATCGGCGGATTCGGGCTGCTGGTGGCCCAGTCCCGCCCGACCTGGATCGGAACGCCATTCCCCCTTGCCCTTCGACGGCCGGCCGTCCCGTCACGCCACTATGGACGACACTGTGGACGGCATCGGAGATGCGGAAGTGCGGTAACAGGCGAAGCATACGTCCAGGGCGCCCGGCCGCGACACCCGAAGACCTCAGCTTCCCGCTGTCGGAGGAGCATGCCGGGGATACACACCGGTGAAACCGACATATCGGTCAGGCACCGGCCGCCGGATAGGCTCACGGGTATGCGCAACCCGAGGTCCCTCGCGTTCGACCTGCTGGTCGCGGCGGGTGTCGCCAGCCTGGCCTGCCTCCCGATCTTCCTGCGGCAGACGCCCCGGCCGCTGATGTGGCTCGGCCTGACCATGGCGGCGGCGCTGCTGGTGCGGCGCAGCCGGCCGCTCTGGAGCATGGGCGTCATCTCGGCCGCTGCCCTGACCCAGGTCCTGTTCTGGGGGCCGGCCAACGATCCGCTCCCCTATGACCTGGCCGTGCTCATCGGCATGTACAGCGCGGTCAAGTACAGCAAGACCCTGCGCGGCGGCCTGATCTCCGGGTTCGTCGTGATCATCGGGATCGTCATCGAGGTCGCCCGCCACTTCGACGCCGATCACCCATGGCAGCTGGCGCTCTTCTACGCCGGGATCTGCGGCGGCGTGTGGCTCATGGCGTACACGGTGCGCCAACGGCGAATCTATGTCGCGGGCCTGGAGGAACGCGCGGCGAGCTTGGAGCGGGAACGCGCGCACCTGGCCCGGATCGCGGTGGCCGACGAGCGCGCGGTCATCGCTCGTGAGCTGCACGACGTCGTCGCGCACAGCCTCGCGGTGATGGTCGTGCAAGCCGACGGCGGCCGGTACGCGCTGGACGCCGATCCGGAGAAGTCGCGGCAGGCCATGGCGACGGTGGCCGAGACTGGGCGCGCCGCGCTGGAGGACATGCGGCGACTGGTGGGCGTGCTGCGGGGCAGCGCCGACTCGCCGCAGAGCCGCCGCCGGATCACCTTGGCCGAGCTGGAGCCGCTGGTCGCCGGGGCGCGCTCGGCGGGGCTGACAGTCCGGGTGGCCAACACGGTCGGCGCCGTGGACGCGCCCGCGCTGGAGCTGGCGGTCTACCGGATCGTGCAGGAGGGGCTGACGAACGTGCTGCGGCATGCCGGGCCGGACGCGCAGGTGGACCTGGATCTGCGGCGGGACGGCGACGAGATCGTGGTGGAGCTTTGTGACAGCGGCTGCGGCGGCACGACCAGTGCCGAGGGACACGGCCTGACCGGGATGCGTGAACGCGTCTCCGTGCACGGCGGCACCTTGCAGGCCGGTCCCCGCGCCGCCGGCGGCTGGCAGGTACGCGCATCGCTGCCCGTGGGAACCCCGTTGCCGCAGGCGGTGGCCGGATGAGGGTGCTCATCGTCGACGACCAGCCGTTGGTGCGTACCGGCTTGGAGATGATCCTGTCGTCGCAGCCCGACATCGACGTGGTCGGATCGGCCGGGGACGGTTCGGCGGCCGTCTCCCAAGTACGCGAATTCGCCCGCCGGGGCGAGCCCGTGGACGTCGTCGTGATGGACATCCGGATGCCGGTCCTCGACGGCGTGAGCGCCACCCAGCAGCTCACCGAGCAGCCGGACGGGCCGAAGGTGCTGGTCCTGACGACGTTCGACACCGACGAGGACGCGTTCGCCGCACTGCAAGCGGGTGCGAGTGGTTTCCTGCTCAAGAACGCCCCGCCGGAGGATCTGCTCGGCGCGATCCGCGCCGTCGCAGCCGGTGACGCCGTGGTGGCCCCGCGGGTGACCCGCAAGCTGCTCGACCACTTCGCCGGCCGGTTCGTCGTGTCCACCGCCGAACCCCGGCTGGACACGCTGACCGACCGCGAACGCGAGGTCGTGCTGCTGGTCGCGCAGGGCCTGTCGAACGCCGAGATCGCCGGGAAGCTGGTGGTCGCCGAGGCCACCGTGAAGACACACGTGGGACGCGTACTGACCAAGCTGGGGTTGCGCGACCGGGTGCAGATCGTCGTGTTCGCGTACGAGACCGGGCTGGTCCGGGCTCCGCTCTAGCGAGCGCCCGATCAGGGATGCGCATGCCACGACGAGCGCGCGAGGCATGCGTATCCCTGATCTGCGCCGAAGGGGCTAGTCGGCCATCGCCGCCACGATCGCTCCGCGCCCGGCCCGGCGCGCCGGCAGGACGGCGGCCAGGCAGCTCGCCACCGCCGCCAGCAGCAGCAGCCCGGTCAGCCAGTCCCACGGCACCACGATGACCGGATGGATGTCCCGGAACGCCGCCAGCAGCACCAGGGGCGCGTACACGAGGCCGAAGGCGATTCCGACGACCGCGCCGACCACGCCCATCAGCAGCGCCTCGGCGAGCAACATCCCACGCAGCTGACCCCGGGTCAGCCCCAGCGCGCGCAACGTGGCGGATTCGCGGGTCCGCTCGATCACCGACAGCGACAGCGTGTTCGCGATGCCGAACAGCGCGATCAGGACCGCGGTCCCCAACAGGCCCGCGAACAGCCCGATCAGGCCGTTCACCGCCTTCTCCAGGCCGCTCGACAGGTCCGCGACACTGCTCACCTCGACCAACGGGTACGCCGAACCGACGCGGTCGATGATCGCCCGGGAGTCGACGGGGCTGACTCCGTCGGCCGCCTTGACCAGGACGAGGCTGCCGTCACTGGAACCGGCCAGCTTCGCCAGCTGGCTCCAGGTCACGAGGCCGTCGAAGCGGCCCGCGCCGGGAATGGTGGTGTCGCCGGAGGCGGCCGTACGCAAGGTCGTCAGCTGCGGATCGGGCTGCTTGTCATCGACGATGATCGCCCCGTCGACGAGCCCGGCCGGCAGCTGCGGCAGCAGTTCGGGACGGTCGATGGCGCCCAGGTGCAGGGTTTTGCCGTCGACGCGTACCTGTGCGCCTCGGACGACTGCCACCTTGGCCAGTTCGCCGTGCTGCCGGAGCTGGTCGCTGTACGCCGCCGGAATCCGGCCGAGTTCGCCGGTCTTCCCGTCGCGTACCGCCGTGATCACGTAGTCGACCGGATAGTGACTCGCGAGCTGGTCCCGCGCGGTCTCCTTGATGCTGCCCAGCAGCATGCTGAACATGGCCATCAGCCCGACGCCGATCATGAGCGAGGCGGTGGTGACCGCCGTACGCCCCGGATTGCGGCGGGCGTTGGCGACCGCGACCCGGCCGGGCGGCCCGGCGAGCCGGCTGGCGGGCAGTCCGACGAGGGCGGTGAGCCGGCCGATGAACAGCGGCGAGGCCACCAGTACGCCGAGGAAGACCACGACACCGCCGGCCACCACGATGAACGTCGCGGTCTCCGAGTCCTCCGTCTGCTGGCCTTGACGGGTGACGAGTGCGCCGATCCCCACGATCAGGAAGGCGATGACCCCCCGGATGATCTTCGCGCGGCGGCTGACCGTGACGGCGCTCGGCAGGTCGCGCAGGGCGGCCAGCGGCTTGGTCCGGGTGGCCCGCAGCGCCGGGAGCACGGCGGCCGCGACCGTCGCCACCACGCCGAGCGTCAGTCCGATGAGGACCGGCGTCGGCCGCAGCACCACCGAATGCTCCGGCACGCCGGCGTCGAGCGCCCCGTTGAGCAGCAGCGGCAGACCGTAGCTCACCCCGATCCCGGCCAGTACGCCGAACGCCCCGCCGACCAGCCCGATCGCGGCCGATTCGAGCAGCGTCGCCGTGAAGATCTGCCGTCGCGTCGCGCCGACGCACCGCAGCAGCGCCGTCTCGCGTGCGCGTTGGGCCAGCAGGATGGCGAACGTGTTGTAGATGACGAACACCGCGACGACGAGGGAGATCACCCCGAAGACGAGCAGGATGAAGGTGAACTGCGTCGCGACCGACGTCGCCTGGTTCGCCAGATCGGTCCGGCGTTCGTCGCCGGTCTTCACCGTCGCGCCGTTCGCGGTCGCGCCGGTCACCGCCGCACGTACCGCCGTGGCCAGGTCGGTCTGGGCGATGCCGGGACGGGAGCGGATCACGATCTCCTCGAAGCCGGTTTCGCCGGTGAGCCGCGTGATCTCCGACTGCGGCAGTCCGACGACGCTGAGCCCCGAATACGTCTTCGAGACGCCGAAGTCGACCAGCCCCGAGATCGCGTACGCCTGCTTCGTGCCGGCCTTGTCGAGCACCTGAATCGTCTGGCCGATCGACAACTTCTCGTGCGCGGCGGTCTCGGTGTCCACCAAGGCTTCCCCGGCGCCGGGCACTCGGCCGTCGAGGTCGAAGCCGCGCAGGCGCTCGTCGTCGGCGACGGAGACGGCGTACCCGGAGCGGCCGTTGTTGACCAGCGGGCGGCCGGTCGAGCCGAGCATCGGCAGCGAGGTGACCATCCGGCCCTCGGCGTGCTCGACGCCGGCGACGCCGGACACCGCGGTCAACTGGTCAGCGGTGAGCGGCTTGTCCCCCGCCAGCACGACGGCGTCCACGTTCCTCGCGGTACGCGCGAACGTCTCGTCGAACCCGGCCTGCGCGGTGTCGCCGAAGATCAGCGTCCCGGCGGTGAAGCCGACGCCGAGGACCACGGCCAGCGTGGTGGCCGCCAGCCGCCGGGCGTGCTTGGTGAGGGAGGCGAAGGTGACCCGCCACATCGTCAGACCCCCAACGTCCGCAGCCGGCCGAGCACCGCGTCCGCGGTCGGGTCCTCGATGTCGTCGACGATCCGGCCGTCGGCCAGCAGCACGACGCGGTCGGCGTACGAGGCCGCGTTGGGGTCGTGCGTCACCATCACGATCGTCTGCCCCAGTTCGCGTACGCTGCGCCGGAGGAAGTCCAGCACTTCGTGCCCGGTCTTGGAGTCGAGGTTGCCGGTCGGCTCGTCGGCGAAGATGACGGCCGGGCGAGGCAGCAACGCCCGCGCGCACGCCACCCGCTGCTGCTGGCCGCCCGAGAGCTGGCTCGGCAGGTGCCCGAGGCGGTCGCCCAGCCCGAGCGTGTCGATCACGGTCGTCATCCACTCCGGATCGGGCTTGGTCCCGGCCAACTCCAGCGGCAGCAGGATGTTCTGCTTCGCGGTCAACGTGGGCAGCAGATTGAAGGACTGGAAGACGAAGCCGACGCGCGTACGCCGCAGCCGGGTGAGCGCGGCGTCGCCGAGCCGGGTCAGCTCCTGGTCGTGCAGCCGCACTGAACCGGTGGTCACCGTGTCCAGCCCGGCAGCGCAGTGCATCAGCGTCGACTTGCCGGACCCGGACGGCCCCATGATGGCGGTGAACCGGCCCTCGGCGAAGGTGACCGTGACGCCGTCGAGCGCGCGGACGGCGGTGTCCCCTTCTCCGTAGACCTTCGTCAGTTCGGTAACAGACAACGTCATGGTCGCCGAAGGTAATGCGAGGTCAGGCCCGGTCGCGTCCCCTTGAAGACTGCACTCCGCGTACGCCTCAAGTCGTACGCTGGCCAGTCATGAGCGCGAGACTGCAGGAGATCGCCCGCCAGACGGTGGCGATCGCGGAAGCCGGTTCCTACCGCACCGACGCCGGGGCCGAGATCGACATCGCCGACGCGGTGCGCTCCGCGATCGCCGGCACCCGGCTGCATGGGCCGGACGAGCCGCTCACGCCGCTGGGACCGCAGGCGACCCCGGCGATCGAGGTGACCCACGAGTCGACGCTGGTCGCCGCGCGCCGCGTCGGCCCGTACGCGGCGGCCCTGAACTTCGCCTCCGCGAAGAACCCCGGCGGTGGCTTCCTCGGCGGGGCGAAGGCGCAGGAGGAGAGCATCGCGCGGGCGTCCGCGATCTACCCCTGCCTCCGGACGGCCAATGAGTTCTACGAGTTCCACCGGGCTCAGCGCGACCTCCGCTACAGCGACCGAGTGATCTTCAGCCCTGGCGTTCCGGTCTTTCGCGACGACAAGGGCCGGTTGCTCGATTCGGCGTACCAGACCTCGTTTCTGACCGCGGCCGCACCGAACCTCGGCGCGATCCGCCGCAATCAGCCCGAGGACGCCGGAGACGTGCCCACGGTCTTGCGCCGCCGCGCGAGCCGGGTGCTCGCGGTGGCCGCCGCGCACGGGCAGCGCGTGCTGGTGCTCGGCGCGTGGGGCTGTGGGGTGTTCCGCAACGAGCCGGCCGTAGTGGCCGACGCGTTCGCCGAGGCTCTCGCCGCGGTCCCCTATTTCGATCACGTGGTGTTCGCCGTGCTCGATCCGCTCCCGCACACGCCCGTGTACGCCGCCTTCGCCGACCGCTTCGCCGCTTAGGCTGGGCGGATGCGCGACGACGAGGTCCGGCGACGCCGGTACGCCGCCCAGGGGCTGGCCGAGCGCTCGGACGCCGGCACGGTCGAGGTGGCCGGACGCCTCGCCGGGCTGCAGGCGCAGGACACCGCCGCGATGCGGCTGGCGGTGCGCGCCCGGACCAGACACGTCACCGCCGAGGGCGTACGCGCGGACTGCGCCGAGCCGGGGCGGCTAGCCCGGACCTGGTTGATGCGCGGGACGCTGCATCTGGTGCCGGCCACCGATGTGCGGTGGATGGTGAGCCTCTTCGGGCCGCGTAACGTCGCGGCGGGCAAGGGTCGCCGGGCGCAGTTGGGCCTCGACGATCGGACGTGCGAGAAGGCGATGGCGAAGCTGCCCGGCATTCTCGCCGGACGGGCGTTGAGCCGGGCGGAGGTCGTGACGGCGCTGGGCCTGGGCCTGACCGGTCAGGCGCCCGCCCACTTGATGGCGTACGCCGCGGGCATGGGGCTGATCTGCCGGGGGCCTGATCTCGCCAAGGACGAACCCGGGTACGTCTTGCTCGACGAGTGGGCGCCGAAGACAGCCCCGCCAAGCGATCCGCTGGCCGAACTCGCCCGGCGGTACGCCGCCGCGTACGGGCCCGCGACGGCGGAGGATTTCGCGGCGTGGTCGGGCCTGCCGATCACGACCGTCCGGGACGCGTTCCGGGCCACGACGCCGGGCGACGCCGAGGGGACCGGGCTGCGGCTGCTCGGGGCGTACGACACCTATCTGCTGGGCTATCGCGACCGGTCGCTGATCCTCGACCCCGCGTACGCCCACCGCATCCAGGCTGGCGGCGGCGTCCTGCACCCGGCGGTGGTCGTGGACGGGCGCGTCGTCGGCCGGTGGAAGCGTACGGCGGGACGAGTGCAGGTCGAGGCGTTCGACGACACCCTCCACAACAGACACCTTGAGCTCGCCGCCGAAGAAGCGGACGTCGATCGTTTCCTCGCTCACTGACACCTGCGGATCACGGTTATCCAGGCCTCCGAGGGCCTGGGAGGCCTGGATAACCGTGATCCGCGCGGAATCCACAGCGGAAGCCCAGCGTGAGGTGAAGAAGTAACGACGCAATGTGAAGGCATGTTAAGGCTTGACAGAGCGGTTCGACGCGGCTGAGTATTTCGATGCCCAGAGGTATCCCCCAGCCGAAAGGTCCTCCATGAGCAGTCACCCCATCCGGCGTCGCGCGCTTTTCGCTGCGGCCGCCGGCGCCGCCCTCACCCCGTGGGTGGGAGTGCCGGCGTTCGCCGCCAACAAGAAGGTCTACCTCGACCCGGGCCACGGCGGCACCGACTCCGGGGCGGTCGGCAACGGCCTGCAGGAGAAGGCGCTGACCCTGAACATCGCGCTGCAGGTCCGCGACATCCTGCTCGCGACCTACTCCGGGGTCGACATCCGCATGTCCCGGACGACCGACGCGACGGTGAGCCTCCAGCAGCGCTCGGACGACGCGAACGCGTGGGGCGCGGACATCTTCGTCAGCATCCACATCAACTCCGGTGGCGGCACCGGCTTCGAGAGCTACCGGTACCTCACCACCGACGCGGCGACCCAGTCGCTGCACAGCACGGTGCACGCGAATGCGCTGGCCGGGATGCGTACTGTCGCCAGTGTCACCGACCGCGGCCTGAAGACCGCCAACTTCCACGTCGTACGCGAGACCAATATGCCGGCGATCCTCACGGAGAACCTGTTCATCGACACCGTCGCCGACGCGAACCTGCTCAAGAACGCGGCCTTCCTGACCGCCGACGCACGTGGGCACGCCAAGGGCATCGCGACCTACCTCGGGCTGCCGACGAAGACGACCAGCTACAGCACCATCGTGGACAACACGACCTCCGGCCGGTTCACCGCCAGCGCGAACTGGGCGACGTCCACCTACTCGACTCAGCGCTACGGCGCCGACTACCGCTACGCCGACCCGGTGCTCGCCAGCGACGCCGCCTGGTTCAAGGTGAACATCCCGGAGGCGGGCAACTACAAGGTCGAGGTCTGGCACCCGGGCGTCGCGGGCTACAACACCGCGACTCCGCACGTCATCGTGACGTCGTCGGGCAACCAGACCGTCACCATCGACCAGTCCACGGGCGGCGGCGCGTGGCGGTCGCTCGGAACCTTCGCCATGGCCGCGGGTGACTACAACGCGGTCGGCGTCAGCCGGTGGACCAGCGCCGCGGGCTACGTGATCGCCGACGCGGTCCGGGTCACGCGCGTCTGACCGAGACTTCCGGGATGACGCGCCCCCTCCGCCGCACCGGACGACGCGTCATCCCGGAACCCCCTGAGGCTGTCGGGATGTATTGACATCAATAACTTCCGTGAGGACAATCGCGCGTACCGCCCGGTAACAACCGTCCCCCGGAGGAGTCCATGAGTCTCCCGCGCAAGTCTCTTCTCGCCACCGTCGCCGCCCTGATCACCCTCCCGTTCCTCGCGACCCCTGCGGCGGCAGCCGCGCCGACCGGCAGATACGTGGCGCTCGGCGACTCGTTCACGTCGGGTCCGCTCATCCCGACGCAGGTCGACCTGAACTGCGTACGGTCGGATCGGAACTATCCCCACCTCGTCCGGACCGCGATCGGCTCGTCCGCGTTCACCGACGTCAGCTGCGGTGGGGCCACCACCGGCGACATCCTGAACCCCCGGCGAGGGCCAGCTCGGCATCACCGTCCCGGCCCAGATCGCCGCCGTCACCGCCGACACGGCGCTGGTGACCGTCGGCATCGGCGGCAACGACATCGGCTTCTCCGGCATCATCGAGGACTGTGTCAGCGCCAGCTACGGCAAGCCTTTCGGCAGCCCGTGCAAGGACAAGTACACCGCCAACGGGACCGATCAGCTGCTGGCCCGGATCACCGCGACCGCGAGCAAGATCGCGACCGTGCTGCAGGCCGTGCACCAGGCCGCGCCGAACGCCCGCGTCGTGGTCGTCGGCTACCCGGTCATCGTCCCCGACAGCGGATACGGCTGCTTCCCGGCCGTCCCGATCGCCTTCGGCGACGTGCCCTACCTGCGGAGCACGGAGAAGTCGCTGAACTCGATGCTGCGTACCACGGCCGCCGCCAACGGCGCGTCTTATGTGGACACCTACACCCCGACCATCGGGCACGACGTCTGCAAGTCCGGCGGAACTCGGTGGGTTGAGGGGCTCATTCCGACCGTGGCCGCCGCCCCGTTCCACCCGAACCTCGGTGGCGAGCAGGCGATGGCCGCCGCGGTCAAGGCCGCCCTCTAGTCTTCGGCGGCCGCGACACGGCGGCGATATCTCGTCATCTTGTCGCGGCTGCCGCAGACATCCATCGAGCACCAGCGCCTACTGCCCGCCCGGGACGTGTCCAGATACAGCAGGGTGCAGGTCTCGCTGGAGCATTCCCGCAGGCGGTCGGCGTCCGGGCCGCCGAGGAGGTCGACGCCGTCGCGGGCCAGCAGGGCGAGCAACTCCTCCGCGGTCGGCTCCACCAGGCGCGCGGTCAGATCGGCCCGCAGGGCCAGCGCCGGCAGGCCCCGCGCGGCCCAGTCGTTCACCAGCTTCAGATCGGCCGCGGTGGGTCGCTCCCCGAACACCGGCGCGCGCATCAGGCGATACAACGCTTCGCGCAACGGGTACGCCTGACGCAAAGCCGTCGTCGTCACCGCCACGGGCCGGTCGGTCAGCCCGGCTTCGGCGAACCAGCGCCCGAGCGCGGCCGGGTCCGGCGTCCGCTCGACGGGCGGATTCCGCCATCGTTTGCCGAGCGTGCCAGTGAAGTCCACCGAGGGCCGCCCAGCGACGAACCGGAACGCCGCCTCGTCCGCCGCGATCATGTCACACAGCATAGCTCCGTTACTGGTTCAACTGGTAACGTCCGCGCCATGCGGATTCTTGTCGTAGGAGCCGGGGCCACCGGCGGATACTTCGGCGCACGGCTGCACGAGGCCGGGCGGGACCTCACCTTCCTAGTCCGGCCGCGACGGGCCGAGCTGTTGCGCGAGCGCGGACTGCGGATCAGCGGACTCGGCCAGGAGACCGTGGTGACGCCGAACCTGGTCACCGCACCGGACCTGGCCGGCCACTACGACATCGTGCTGCTGTCGGTGAAGGCGACGACGCTGGCACAGGCCATCGAGGACACCGCCCCGGCGGTCGGGCCGTGTACGGCGGTCGTCCCGTTCCTGAACGGCATGGCTCATCTGGACACGCTGACCAAGGCGTACGGGTCGGACGTGGTGCTCGGCGGCGTCGTGCGGGTCATCACGACCATCGGCGAGAACGGCGAGATCCGGCAGCTCGCGCCGCTGGCCGACATGACGATCGGCGAACCGGCGGGCGGCGTCTCGGATCGCGTACGCCGAATCGAGGAGGTGCTCTCCGAAGCGGGCTTCGACTTCGCCGTGTCCCCCGACATCCAGACCGCCATGTGGCACAAGTGGGTGTTCATCAGCACCCTCGGCGCCCTCAACACCCTCGTACGCGGCTCCGTCGGCGAGGCCGTCGACGCCGGCGCGGAGCACCTGGGGCCGCGGATCGCGGCGGAGGCAGCCGGCATCGCCGAAGCCGCCGGGCACCCGATGCCGGCCCAGGCGCTGGCGAACGTCGCGGCGTTCGTGTCCCGCCCCGGCTCGGCCGACACGGCCTCGCTCTACCGGGATCTCGTCGCCGGTCAACCGACCGAAGCCGAGCAGATCCTGGGCGACCTCACGGCTCGGGCCAGGGCTTTCGGCGTATCAACACCGCTTCTGGACGTGGCGACGGCAAGCCTGCGCGTGCACGAGCAGCGGTTGGCACGCGGAGCTGTGTGACACACTCCCGAAGGTGACCATCACGTTCGCAAGTCAGTCGATCTCCCTGGACGGCTTCTCCGCGGGGCCGCAGATCAGCGACCGGGACCCGATGGGCGTCGGCGGTGAGCGGCTGCATGATTGGATGTTCGCCACGCCGACCGGCTCGGCGGTGGGCGTCGACGCGGACCTGAAGCGGCGGGAGTTGGAGCGGACGGGTGCGGTCGTCATCGGCCGCACCATGTACGAGGTGGGCCTGCCCATCTGGAAGGACACGCCCTATCCGCGGCCGACGGTCGTGCTGACGAATCGGCCGGAGGAGCCGGTGACGATGCCGGGCGGCACGTTCACCTTCGCCTCGACGGCCGAAGCGGCGCACGAACAGGCGCGGCTGGCCGCGGGCGACCGGGACGTGCTGGTGCTCGGCGGCGCGACCACGATCCAGGCGTTCCTCGCGGCCGGCCTGATCGACGAGTTGACCCTCCAGCTCGTCCCGCTCCTGCTCGGCGGCGGGACGCGGCTGTTCGCCAACCTCCCCACCGACTTCTCGGCCAGGCTCACCGTGACCGACGTGGCGCCCTCGGCCGCCGTCACCCACCTCACCTACCGGCTGTCGGCCTGATCATCTGATCAGCGGTGGGCGAAGGAGGCGGCGACGCTGTCGAAGATCGCCACCGCGTCGTCGATCCGCTGGTCCGCGACGAGCGCCTCCACCTGCGGGTCGAAAGCGGTCAGCCCGGTCTCCTCGGCAACCACGGCGGCGACCCGGTAGAGCAGGCTGACCACCCGGCGGGCGGCCTCGCCCGTGTACCAGTACTGCGCGTGGAGCTGTGCGGCGTCGGCCTGGCAGTAGAGCTGGATCGCGGTCTCCTCGTGCAGGAGTTCGTCGCCGGACTCGGTCGCGCCCGGCAGGATCTCGCGTACGCGGTTCACGATCTGCCGCCACGTCGCCGGGTCGAGCGGGGCCTCGTCGTCGTCGGCGGGCTCGGCCGCCAGGAAGTCTTCCCAGCTCTGGCCGTCCGCAAGCCGGGCGAAGATCACGTCGTAGCTCATGGTAGGAAGATTAAGTGATCACTGGGGATTTGATCCGGTTACGCGCCTTCGAGCCCGCGGACGCCGACGCGTTGTGGCGCTGGAACCACGACCCGGACGTCATGCGGTGGATGGATCAGTACTACGTGAACTCGCTCGACCAAGCACGGCGTGGGCTGGCCGACCGGGAACGCAACTCCTACGGAGACGTCCTGTACGCCGTCGAGGTGATCGCCGACGGCGAACTGATCGGGCTCGTCCGGCTGCGCGACGCCGAGCCGGAGATCGGGGCCGCCGAGCTGGACATCTACCTGGGCGAGAAGGACTACTGGGGGCGCGGGTACGCCACCGACGCGATGCGGACGATCTGCCGCTACGGGTTCGACTCGATGCGGCTGCACCGGATCGGGCTGACCGTCGTCGCGGCGAACGAAGCCGCCCGGCGGGTGTACGCGAAGGTCGGCTTCGTCGAGGAAGGACGACTCCGGGACGCGTTCCGCCGGGACGGCCGGTGGTACGACAAGATCTCGATGGGACTGCTGGAAGGCGAGCTCAAGTAGCCGCCTGTTCAGCGGGCTCCTGGGTCTTACCGGCGGACTGACCGGCGGACTCTTCGGCGGGCTGGTAGAACGCCCGGAGGCCGAGGTAGATCACCACGGCGAACGGCGACAGCAGGATCGTCAGGACGAGCAGCGGCGACATGATCAGGGACGGGATGTTCCGCGCCCGGCTGTCGAGGTACATCCAGCGCCCGATGAACAGATCCCAGGCCAGCACCTGCGCCCAGACCGCGGACGTGCCCGCGTCGCTGCTGAGCAGGGTGCGTACGCCGTCGAGGTCGGGGTTGAGCATCTCGGCGGCGAAGTCGGGCAGGATCGGGGCGACCGCCGCGAAGTAGGCGACCAGGACCGGCAGCACGATCAGTGGCGAGGCGACGATCCGGCTGGTCCGACCCCACTTCGGCAGCAGGATCATCAGCGCCCAGAACGGCACCGTGAGCGGGAAGGCGATCGCGAACCAGTTCATCGGACCGCCACCTCGGGGAGCGCCGACGCCGGACGCCCGGCCGGTCGAACCGGCGGCCGTAGCGCCCAGCCGATGCCGACGACCACGATGACGCCGAGTACGCCCGCCGCCGTCCAGGTCAGCGCGTCCGGGTGGACGACCGACTGGCCCCGCAGCGCCTGCCAGGTGACCAGTGCGGTCAGTCCGGCGTACGCCGTCGAGGCGGTCAGCACGAGCCGGGCCCGGGTCTGGTCGTCGGCCAGCCGCCCGATGCGCCGCCCGAGCAGCGTCAGGGCCAGCGCGAACAGCGGCAGCGCCTGCAGGGCGTGCATGCCGATGAAGTGACCGACGCGCAGGTCGCCGCCTTCGGTGCTCCAGTTGACGAAGGGCAGCCCACTGCCGCCGTCGGCGACGCCGATGGAGTGCGCTCCGAAGATGCGCTCGCCGCCGCTGGCCGCCGCGTCGATCTGGCCCGGCTTCGGGCGGGTCATGAAGAAGCCTTCAGCCAGCCCGGCGATCGCGACGAGGATGCCCGCGCGGATCGCGTACGCCGCCGGCCGGTCGCCGATCTTCTGCCGGATGAGCTGGATCGCGACGATGGCCGTGGCGACCCAGAGCACCACGATGCTGACCGCCATCAGCATGAACAGCGCACCGTCCAGGGTGGTCGCGAAGTTGAAGTGGCTGCGGTGGCCGCGCGCGGCCTGGCCGACGATCGCGGCCATCTCGATGAGCGCGGTGACGGCGATGACGGTGCCCATCGCGCTGGCGAGCCGGCGCTTGGTCAGCAACGAGATCAGCCAGGCGAGGGTGACCGAGTAGATCATGACGCTGACGGAGAACTTCAGCGGCTTCAACCAGATCGGTACGCCCAGCAGCAGACGGTCGTCGACGGCGAGCCCGATGAGGCACCAGACGGACAGCGCGGCCATGAGCAGGGCGGTGATCATCAATGGGGGGTGGAGGCGGATCAGGCGGGACATGGCGACTCCCGAATCTGTCGGTCGTTCGGATAGCGGCACTTTCCATTATCGGATAGCCTCACTATCCATCACCGTGACGCCGCCGTCAAGACGCGGGGGACGCACGATCTGCCGTAGCGTGCCGACAAGGCACATCGGAGACACAGACCGTCGGGCGCAAGCCGTATCGGAGGGAGAGGAAGTGCCGCACTACAGCCGCGTCTCGCAGATCGTCGTGGACGCTCCGCCGGAGACCCACGACGCCGAGGTCGCCTTCTGGGCCGGCGCCATCGGCCGCGAACTGCCGGTGTTCCACCGGTTCCCGGACTTCCGGGGCACCAAGCTCACCCCTGACGGACTCGGCTTCATCGTGCAGCGGCTCGGCGACGGGGCGGCTCGCGTACACCTCGACTTCCACACGACCGATGTGGACGCGGAGGTGGCGCGACTCGAAGCGCTCGGCGCGCGACGCGTACGCGCAGCGGGTCCCTGGTGGATCATGCAGGACCCCGCCGGTCTGCTCTTCTGCGTCGTGCCGGACGACGAGCTGGACGACTCGAACGCCCAGCGCTGGGACTGACCGCCGCAATGAGTCAATTTCTTGCACTGGCTTGCGCGGGAAGTTTCATCATCTGATCGGCTATTGTCTCGCCGCGTACGCGAGTCTTACCGTAGGCCAGTCTCTATCCCCCGTCCCGGAAGAGAGCGGTCTATGCACAGGAAGAAAGCACTCGCCCTCTTAGCGACCGGTGCTCTGGTCGCCAGCGGGGTCGTCGGCGCGTCCCCGGCCGCAGCGGCGAACAGCCCCGTGGTCACGCGCGCCGCGCTCGACCCGGCGCTGGTCACCGGACGCGGTGCGGCCGTCCCGTTCGCCGAGCAGGAGGCGGAGAACGCCGCCACGAACGGCTCCGTCATCGGCCCGAGCCGGCAGGCGTACACGCTGCCGGCGGAGGCCTCCGGGCGTACGGCGGTCCAGCTGGCCCCCGGGCAGTACGTCGAGTTCACGCTGCCCGCCGCGGCCAACGCCGTCACCGTGCGCTACAGCATTCCGGACGCCCCGACCGGCGGCGGCATCACCGCGCCGCTGGACGTCACGGTGAACGGCAAGAACACGCGCACCATGACGCTGACCTCGCAGTACTCGTGGCTCTACAACCAGTACCCGTTCAGCAACGACCCGACCGCCGGGCTGCTGCACGAGGACTGGTGGATCACCGAGTGCGGCTGCGTTCCGGCGTACACCGATCCGAAGCCGGTCGTCAGCAAGCCGTTCCGGCCCATGCACTTCTACGACGAGCAGCGCCTGCTGCTCGGCAAGGCGTACCCGGCCGGGAGCAAGATCCGGCTCACCGCGCCGGCCGGCACGAACGCCGCCTGGACCGTCATCGACCTGCTCGACTCGCAGCTGGTCGGACTGCCGCACGTGGTCCTCAAGGCGGCCAACGTCCTGCTGTTCGGGGCCGACCCGACCGGCCGCCGCGACTCGGCGGACGCGTTCGACCGCGCCATCGCGTACGCCCAGCGCAAGGGCCTGAAGGTGTACCTCCCGCCGGGTGCGTACCAGGTCAACCGGCACATCATCGTGGACGACGTGACGATCGAAGGCGCCGGCAGCTGGTACACCGTCGTCAAGGGGCACGAGGTCGCGCTGTCCGAGCCGGCGCCGGACGGCTCCGTCCACACTGGAGTCGGCTTTTACGGCAAAGACGCGTCCGCGGGTGGCAGCCGCAACGTGCACCTGTCGGGCTTCGCCATCGAGGGCGACGTCCGCGAGCGCATCGACACCGACCAGGTCAACGGCGTGGGCGGCGCGATGAGCGACTCGACGATCAGCGGCCTCTACATCCACCACACCAAGGTCGGCCTGTGGTTCGACGGGCCGATGAGGAACCTGACGGTCCGCGACAACGTCATCGCCGACCAGATCGCCGACGGACTCAACTTCCACGTCGGCGTCACCGACTCCGTCGCGACGAACAACTTCGTCCGCAACACCGGTGACGACGGCCTGGCGATGTGGTCCGAGACCACGGCCAACGCGCGCAACACGTTCAGCCGCAACACCGTCCAGACGCCGACGCTCGCCAACGGCATCGCGATCTACGGCGGCACGGACAACTCCGTCGTGGGCAATCTCGTGGCCGACCCGCTGCGCGAGGGCAGCGGTCTCCACGTGGGCTCGCGGTTCAACGCCACCGCGTTCGCCGGCCGCCTGTCGATCACCGACAACACAGTGGTACGCGCGGGGACGTACGAACTGAACTGGAACATCGGGTTGGGCGCGATCTGGATCTACGCGCTCGACAAGAGCATCGACGCCGACATCCGCGTCACCGGCGACCACTACCTGGACAGCACGTACAACGCGATCATGCTGGTCAGCGACTGGCCGGTGAAGGACCTCTACGGCATCTCGAACGTCCACTTCACCGACGTACGCGTGGACGGCACCGGCACCTCGGTGCTCAGTGCCCGGGTGGCCGGAGCGGCCACGTTCGAGAACGTCGACGCCCGCAACGTCGGGGCGGTCGGCATCAACAACTGCGGCACGTTCCACTTCACCCCGGCAGGGTCGGAGTTCTCGGTGACCGACCTCGGCGGCAACGACGGCGGCGGCACCACCGGACCCTGGCTGGCGTCGTGGGAACTGCCCAACACCATCACCTGTGACGACCGGCCGCCGGTCGTGACGCCGCCACCGCCTGCACAGTGGTGACGTCGTTGTGAAACGCCGCCCTGTCGTCGTCATGACGGCAGGGCGGCGTTCGTATGCACGGCGTTCGCTGGACGGCGTTCGCTGGACGGCGTTCGCTGGACGGCGTTCGCTGGACGGCGTTCGCTGGCCTACTAGTGCCGGACGTTCGCCGGGATCTCGACGTCGACCACCAGGCCGAAGTCGGAGTAGACCCACTCCGCCGTGTAGCGCACCCGGAAGTACGCCGACTTCGGGTCGTTGTCCGGCCGCCACTCGTACGTCGACTCGTAGGCGATCTTGCTGATGAGCCCGCTCTTGAGGTTCACCTCGGCCGTTCCCGTCACCGGGATGCTCTTCGGCTCGTCCGGATCCGTCGGGTGGATCGTGGCGCTGAAGGCGTACCGCTCGACGGCCGAGTCGCCGCTGCCGGACCGGCCGAGCGAGGTGACCGTGCCCGCCTGCTCGATGGTGGCCATCTGCTCCGCGAAGTCGGTGGTCGCCATGGGATTGAGGATCTCGACCGTCCCGGCGTCGACCAGGTAGGTCAGGATGTCCAGGCCGGACGGCTTTCGCTTGAGCCAGGAATCGGCCTTGTTCTGATACACGTAGCCGTCGACGACGCGTACCTCGCCTTCTGCCGACTTCGTGTCGCGGACGTACCCCTCGGGGCCGCGCGGGTCGAACGCGCCGACATAGCCCCGCTCGTACGACGACTTCTTGCCTCGGTCGTCGTTGTCTTGGCGGACGTGCGCGGCGAACGCGAAGCTCGTCTGCGAGGTCGCCCTCCCCGCGGCTGCCAGCCGGAATCCTGCCGAGGCCGGCTGAACGCCGGTCGCCGCCGGAAGGCCACCGGCGCCTGAGCCTCCGGACGCGCCGCCGCCGACGCCCGTCACGACGGAGGCCGCCACTCCCACAAGGCCCACGACCGCCAGCGTCGTCGTCGAGACGAGCGCGGTACGAACTCGTCGGGCCCGGTTCGCCCGGCGTACGACCTGCGTCGCGGCCGAACTTGCCGAACCTTCGCGATCCGCCAGCTCCCGGAGCGATGCCGCGAACTGATCCTCGTCGATCGTCATCTACCTACCTCCACAATGGATGAATGGAGACCCGGCACTCGGTCGCGCAGTTTGGCCATCGCGCGCGAATGCTGAGTCTTGACTGTGCCGACCGAGCACCCGAGCTCGGCGGCGACCTGCTGCTCGCTGAGGTCCACGTAATAGCGCAGGACCACTACCGCGCGCTGCTGCTGTGGCAGCGCCATCAACGCCGCCCGCAACTGATCATGGGGCTCGCGTACCTCGGCCAGGGGATCGACGCGGTCCGGCGTCTCCCCGGTCAGCGCCTCTCGACGCCCCGACCGCCACCGGCTGATGTTGCCGTTGACGAGCATCCGGCGCAGGTACGCGTGCGGATCGCCCTTCTTCGTGACCTGCCGCCAGCGCAGATAGAGCTTCACCAGACAGTCCTGCAGCAGGTCCTCCGCCCTGTGCCGGTCGCCGCAGAGCAGCACCGCCAACCCGATATGGCGAGTGAGCGCCTCCTCTACGAAGGTCGCGTAATCCGTCATGACCCACACACGCACGGGATCCAGTAGAAGGTTGACAGGACTTCGCGTCGTCAGCATTTGTTGACGAAGGGCCAGCGTCAGCATATGCTGACGACATGCCTGAGCTGGCCGATCTGGAGAATGCCGTACGCGGAACCGACTCCGACGCCGGGCTCCGGGCCGTCGCCCGGCTCCGGCGGCTGGTCGAGCAACTCGAAGCAGAGCAGGTGGTCGCCGCTCGCCGGGCCGGTTGGTCCTGGCGGGACATCGCGCTGCGGCTGGGCGTCACGAAGCAGACCGTGCATCGCAAGTACCACGGGGAGGACTGAAATGTTCCGCGGCGACCATCCCGACCTCGCCCGCGCCGTCGGCCGGGCCTTCCGCCTCGCCCGCGAGTCCGGCTCGAGCCGGGTCGGCAGCGAACACCTCCTGCTGAGCCTGACGTCAGACGCCGGCCGAGTGTCCACTGTGCTCTCAGCCGTCGGAGTCACGCCGCATGCAGTCCGCGACGGCATCACCCACTGCGGTACGCCCGGCGCCGGCGCGGCCGCCGATCGCGCGGCGCTTGCCGTCCTGGGTGTCGACCTGGATCGCCTGCTCGACCGATCCGGTCCTGCTCTGCTCGACCAGCCGCCCCGCCGCGAGCCGTTGTTGCCGTTGGGCGCTCGTCAGGCCCGTCGGCGGTGCGCCGCGCTGAATCCGCCGCTCGGGTTGGACGCGCAGGCGGCGTACGAGGCGTCGCTGCGGCTGGCGTTGGCCCGGCGCGAACGCGACCACCGGCCGGAACACCTCGCCCTGGCCCTGGTCGCCGTCGATCCCGGGGTCGCCTGGCTGCTCGACGACCTCGGCGTCGCTCGGGCGGCCCTGCTCGGTGCTCTCACGGCAGCGTTCCCGCCACCGCGCCGGAACCTGATCCTCCGCGTCGACCGCCGCTGGGGACGGGCGGCGCGCACCCGCGACCTCGTACGCCGCTACGAACGCACCACCGGGCGTACCGCGACTTCCTCTTCAACAGTCGCGACGCTCATCGCCTGACTCCCCTCCCCTCCCTCCCCTCCCTCCCCTCCCCACCGCGCCGCGCCGCGCCGCGCCCCGCCGCGCCCCGTTGATCATGGACTTTCCAGTCACGCCACACCGTCGAGACCACAGTTAACTCCATGATCAACGCGGTGAGAGACGAGGGCGGCGAGCGGGGCGAGCGGGGTGGGCGGGGCGGGCGCGGGTGGGGTGGGGGTGGGGGTTAGCGGGCGAGGCGGAGGACGGCGACGCCGCGGGGTTCCAGTTCGACTGCTCCGCCGGCGACCTTGCCTACCAACGGTTCCCCGGCCAGTCCGGCGACGGTCACCGGCCGGGCGGTGCGGTTGATCAGGAAGGCGTACCTGGTGTTCTGCTTTCGGCGTACCACCAGCTCGACCTGGCCTCGGACGGAAGCGGGCAGGTCGCTGGCGAGACCCGCCGCGGCGGCCAGGTCGCCCAGGACCCGGGTGAGACCTGCGGGCCCGAGCCGAGTCGAGACGTACGCCGCGGAGCCGGAACCGGTGACGCGACGCGTGATCGCGGGATATCCGGCCAGCTCGCCGTCGGTGTAGCGGGCCAGCGCCGAGACGTCCTTGGCGGTGTCGACGCGTTCGGACCAGGTCGTGCCGGTCAGTCCACTGTCGAGCCGGACGGTCTCGGCGTCGAGCAGCGGGGCGAACTCCTCGACCCGGATGCCGAGCAGGTCGCGCAGCGCGCCCGGGTAGCCGCCGAGCCAGATGTGGTCGTGCTCGTCGACGACGCCCGAGAAGTAGGTGGTGACCAGGTGGCCGCCGGACTCGGCGTAGTCCTTCAGCTCCTTGGCCGCCGACTCGCTGAGCAGGTGCAGCATCGGCGCGACGACCAGCCGGTACGCCCCCAGCGGCGTGCCGTGCGGCACGACGTCGGCCCGGATGCCGAGGTTGAGGAACGCGGTGTACCAGTCGAGCGCCTCCTGCCGGTACTTCAGCCGGTTGGTGGGGTGCGAGTCGGCCTCGACCGCCCACCACGACTCCCAGTCGAAGACGATGGCGGCCGGGGCCTGCTCGCGGACCGCCTCGGCGACCGGCGCGAGAGCGCGCAGCGTCGCGCCCAGCCGCGTCACCGAACGGAAGACGGCGCTGTCCGGCCCGGCGTGCGGAACCATGGCCGAGTGGTATTTCTCGGCGCCGGCCGCGGACTGCCGCCACTGGAAGAAGCAGACCGCGTCGGCTCCGTGCGCGACGTGCGTCAGCGAGTCGCGGACCAGCTCGCCGGACTTCTTCGGCACGTTGATCGGCTGCCAGTTCACCGCGCTGGTCGAGTGCTCCATGAGGAACCAGGGCCGCCCGCCGGCGATGTTGCTCGTGAGGTTGGCCGAGAACGACAGCTCGTCGGCGGCCTGCGGGCCTGGTACGACGTAATGGTCGTTGGAGATGAAGTCGACGTCATCGGCCCAGGCCGCGTAGTTCATCGTCTTCATCTCGCCCATGACCATGAAGTTCGTGGTGACCGGGACGTCCGGGGTGTGCTCGCGCAGCAGGTCCCGCTCCGCCCACAGGTACGCCCGCAGCGCGTGGTCGGAGAAGCGCTTGAAGTCCAGCTGCTGCGTCGGGTTCGGGTGGGTCGCGGCCAGCCGGGGCGGCAGGATCTCCGCGAAGTCGGCGTACTGCTGGGACCAGAAGGCGGTGCCCCAGGCGTGGTTCAGCGCCTCGATCGTGGTGTAGCGGTCGCGCAGCCAGTCGCGGAAGGCACGGGCGGCGTCGTCGGAGTAGTCGTAGACGTTGTGGCAGCCCAGCTCGTTCGACACGTGCCAGGCGACCAGTGCCGGGTGATCCCGGTACCGCTCGGCCAGTTTCTCGACGAGGGCCAGGGCGTACTGCCGGAACACGGGCGAGGTGGGCCGCCAGTGCTGGCGCCCGCCCGGCCAGACCGTCTCGCCCTGGGCGTTGACCGGCAGGATCTCGGGATGCTGGGCGGTCAGCCACGGCGGCGGCGACGCGGTCGCGGTGGCCAGGTCGACGCCGACTCCGTTGGCGTGCAACAGATCCATGACCTCGTCCAGCCACCCGAAGTCCCACCGGTCCGCGGCGGGCTGGATCTTGGCCCAGGAGAAGATGCCGAGCGAGACGACGTCCACGCCGGCCTCTCGCATGAGGCGTACATCCTCCTGCCACACCTCGCGGGGCCACTGCTCCGGGTTGTAGTCGGCGCCGTACGAGATGCGCGGCGCGGCGCCGGAGGGGCGGCGCAGCCACTGTGGGGCGGTCACGGTGGTGCTCTCCTTGCAGATTGGTCAAAAGTGCCGCGGGCGGGTGGCAGCCCGCCCGCGGCCAGGGGTGGATCAGCAGCCGGTTCAGTTGACGGTGAAGCCCTGGTCCTTGCCGTACTTCGCGGCGGCGTCCTGCCACGCCTTGAGGCCGTCGCTCAGCGTGGTGCTGGAGACGTACGCCTTGCCCACGGTGTCGTTGAAGATGCTGTTGGCGTACACCTGGAAGGGCAGGTAGGACCAGCCGGTGACGACGCCGGAGGCGGCCGCCGCCAGGACCTCGTTGACCTTCTGGCCACCGAAGTACGGGAACTCCTTGTTCTTGAACGCGTCCGCGTTC
This sequence comes from Hamadaea sp. NPDC051192, assembly GCF_040682475.1. Lineage (NCBI taxonomy): Bacteria > Bacillati > Actinomycetota > Actinomycetes > Micromonosporales > Micromonosporaceae > Hamadaea > Hamadaea sp. NPDC051192. Next base: position 55,036 of record NZ_JBFBAZ010000012.1, on the reverse strand, counting down.
ACCTGCTCGACGGTCGCCGGGAAGGCGCCGTTGTCGACGCGGATCTGCGCGCCCTCGCCGGTGGTGGCGTACTTCATGAAGCCGTAGGCAAGTGCGTTGTTCTTGCCGAGCTTCGGGACGGCCAGGCCGCTGCCGCCGTTCTCGGCGGTCGCGGTGCCGCCCGCGGTCCACTGCGGCATCGGCGCGACGCGCCACTTGCCCTTGGCCGCCGCGACGCCCGACTCCAGGTTGGCCGGCATCCACGCGCCGATGATCAGGGTCGCGATGGTGCCGTCGCCCAGGCCCTTGTACCAGGCGTCGCTCCAGCCGTTGATCGGCGCGACCAGCTTGTCGGAGACCAGCTGCTGCCAGAGGGCGGCGAACTTGCTGGAGCCCTCGTCGGCCAGGTTGATCTTCACGTTCGAGCCGTCTACCTGGAACGGCTTGCCGCCCGCCTGCCAGATCATGCTGGTGGTGAAGCCGGCGTCGCCGGTGTCGTTGGTGATGTACGCCTTGGGGTCGGCCGCGTGCAGCTTCTTGGCGGCGGCGACGTACTCGTCCCAGGTCGCCGGGACGGCGATGCCGTGCTTGTCGAAGACGTCCTTGTTGTAGAACAGCGCCATCGGGCCCGAGTCCATCGGCAGGCCGTAGGTGACGCCGCCGGACTTGACCGACGCCCACGGGCCGGGGGTGAAGGTGCCGTCGAGCGAGTTCGCGCCGAACCCGGAGAGGTCGACCAGCGACTTGCCCAGCGCGAACTGCGGCAGGGCGTAGTACTCGATCTGGGCCAGGTCCGGTACGCCGGAACCGGCGGAGATCGCGTTCTGCAGCGCGGTGTACTGCTTGTCACCGGTACCGGCGTTCACCAGGTTGACCGTGACCTTGGGGTACTTCTTCTGGAACGCGGTGACGACCTGCTTCAGGGTGGTCTCCCAGGCCCAGACCGTCAGCGTGCCGCCGGCGGCGAGCGCGGCGTCGACGTCGTTGGCGGAGACCGTCGGGTTGTCGCCGCCGTCGTCGTCGGAGCCGCAGGCCGCGAGCGCGGCCGTCGCGGCAGCCGCGGTCCCGAGGGCCGCGGTGCCCCGGAGGAATGCGCGTCGGTTGATCGTCATGATGGTCCTCTCAAGGGATGGTGCGATAAATCAGGGAACGGGGAACGGAGCAGTCAGTCCTTGACGCCGCCGGCGGCCAGGCCGGACTGCCAGTAGCGCTGGAGGAACAGGAACGCGGCGAGCAAGGGCAGGATCGTGAGCAGCGACCCGGTGATGACGAGGTTGAAGACGGCCTGCCCGCCGGAGGTCGCGGCCTGGTCGTTCCAGGAGTTCAGGCCGAGCGTGAGGGGATACCAGTCCGGATCCTTGAGCATGATCAGCGGCAGGAAGTAGTTGTTCCAGGTCGCGACCATGGTGAACAGCGACACGGTGACGATCCCCGGCGCGAGTAGCGGTACGCACACCTTCAGGAAGGTCCGCAGCTCGCCGGCGCCGTCGACGCGGGCCGCCTCGATCAGTTCGCCCGGGATGGCCTCGGCCGCGAAGGTCCACATGAGGTAGAGCCCGAACGGCGAGATCAGGGACGGGATGATCACCGCCCACGGCGTGTTGGTCAGGCCGAGCTTGGAGAACATCAGGAAGGTCGGCACCGCCAGCGCGGTCGTCGGCACGGCGACCGCCCCGATGACCACGGCGAACACCGCCCGCTTGCCGAAGAAGTCGAACTTCGCCAGGGCGTACCCGCCGAGGGTGGCGAGCGCGGTCGCCCCGCCCGCGCCCAGCACCACGTAGAGCAAGGTGTTGAGCAGCCAGCGTACGAAGACGCCGTCGTCGTAGGTGAGCGTGTCGCGGATGTTGGTGAACAGCGAGAAGTCGCCGGAGAACCACAGCCCGAACGAGTCGAACAGGCTCGCCTGGGACTTGGTGGAGTTGATGAACAGCCAGACCAGCGGGACGAGGCTGTAGAGCAACATGATGGCGGTCAGGACGGTCAGCAGGGGGCTGCGCTTGCGCGCGCGGGCCGTCGTCACGACTGGCGCTCCTTCCGCAGGCCGCGAAGTTGGACGGCGTACGCGACGATGGCGGTCAGCAGCGCCATGACGATCGCGACGGCGGCTGAGTAGTTGAACTGCTGGCCGGCGAAGGACAGCGAGTACGCGTACATGTTGGGCGTGTAGTACGTGGTGATCACGTTCGGCGCGAGGGTCTTGAGGATCGCGGGCTCGTTGAAGAGCTGGAAGGTCCCGATGATCGAGAAGATCGTCGCGATCAGCAGCGCGCCACGGATGCCGGGCAGCTTGATCGAGCGGATGACCCGGAACTGGCCGGCGCCGTCCAGCTCGGCCGCCTCGTACAGCGTGCGCGGGATGACCTGCAGCGCGCTGTAGAAGATCAGCATGTTGTAGCCGACGAATTCCCAGGTCACGATGTTGCCGATGGAGGCCAGCAGCCAGTCGGGACCGAGCGGGTTGGGCAGCGACCAGCCGAACGCGTCGTTGATGCTGCCGACGAGGCCGAACTGCGGGCCGTACATGAAGCCCCACATCAGCGTCGCGACGACGGCGGGGACGGCGTACGGCATGAAGATCGTCACGCGGAAGAACGACTTGCCGTAGAGCCGGCCGCTGTCGATCGCCAGCGCCACGAGCAGCGACAGGAACAGCATGATCGGCACCTGGACACAGAGGAACAGGGCGACCCGGCCGAACGAGGACCAGAACTGCGCGTCGGTGAAGATGTTCTGGAAGTTCTCCAGCCCGACGAAGCTCGTCCCGCCGATGAGCTTCGTGCGGAAGAAGCTCAGATAGATCGCGTACGCGATCGGCGCGAGGAAGACGAAGGCGAAGACCGCCATGAATGGGCCGACGAACGCCCATCCCGTCCAGCTTCGGCGTCGCCTAGCCGACCCGGACCGGCTGGGTGGACCGGAGCGTTGGATCGCGGGAGGCGCGAGGACCGCCATGTCCTCCTCCTTCTCAGACTTCGCCGCTAGATCGATGATGTTTACGTAAACATAGCGCGCCGCCTGGAGTTTCATCCTGTGACCTTGCTGGATGTTTACGTAAACATCGGCGCGGTGATACTGTCACCGGGCCACCCGGCACGTCAAGCGCGGGTTTCGGATTCGTTACGGGAGGGCGGAGGGCGATGGCAAACCCACGGCGGGTGTCGATGGCTGATGTCGCGCGCGTCGCCGGGGTGTCGTCCCAGACCGTCTCCCGCGTTTCCAACGGCAGCCCCGGCGTCGTCGACACCACCCGCGAGCAGGTCCTCACGGTCATGCGCGAGTTGGGCTACCGGCCCAACAGCGCGGCCCGCGCGCTCAAGCGCGGGGCCTTCCGGACCATCGGCGTGATTCTCTTCTCACTGGCCAGCACCGGCAACAGCCGCACGCTCGAGGCCATCGCCACCCACGCCGCCCACGAGGGGTACGCGATCACGCTGATCCCGGTCGCGGTGCCCACGCAGGACAGTGTCCTCGGGGCGTTCACCCGGCTCGGCGAGCTGGCCGTGGACGGGATCATCGTGATCATGGAAGTCCACCTGCTCGACACGGCCACCGTGACGTTGCCGCCCAACGTGCAGGTCGTCGTGGCCGACTCGGACGCGGGCAACCTCTACAGCGTGGTCGACACCGACCAGGCCGACGGCACCCGGCAAGCCGTCTCGCACCTGCTCGACCTCGGGCACCACACTGTGTGGCACGTCACCGGCCCGGAGGAGTCCTTCGCCAGCAACCGCCGGGCGCTCGCCTGGCGGCAGACGCTGGAAGCCGCCGGCCGCCCCGTGCCTCCGCCGCTGTCCGGCGACTGGTCGGCCGAATCCGGCTACCAGGCCGGGCTCCGCCTGGCCGAGGAACCCGGCTGCACGGCGGTCTTCGCCGCCAACGACCAGATGGCGCTCGGCATCCTGCGCGCGCTCCACGAACGGGGCAAGTCGATCCCCGAGGACGTCAGCGTCGTCGGCTTCGACGACATCCCCGAGGCGAACTCCTTCATCCCGCCGCTGACCACGGTCCACCAGGACTTCGCCGAAGTCGGCCGGCGCTGCGTCCAAGGCGTGCTGCGGCAGATCGAGCGCGCCGAACACGAGACCGGCACGACGCTCGTTCCAACGCGTCTGGTCGTCCGCGGAAGCACCGGCCCGCCGCCGTCGCGCTGACTCCCGTCGGCTCAGCGCCAAGTGGTGAACGGGGATTCGGCGAGAGCGAGGTTGGCGTACCGGGGATCGTCGCTGATCTGCTCCCCCAGCCAGTCCGGGCGCGGATGCGGGGTGTCCTCGGCCGGCAGTTCCAGCTCGGCGACCACCAGCCCGGCGTTGGCCTCCGCGTACTCGTCGATCTCGAAGACGTGGCCGGCCACCGGGACGAGGTGGCGGGTCTTCACGACCGGGCTCAGGGCGTAGAGCCCGGCTTCGAGGATCTCGTCGGCGAACGACGGCGGCACCTCGGTCTCGATCTCCGCACGGGAGATCCCGGTCTTCGCGCCTTTCACCGTCAGGTACGCCTTGTCGCCGGTGCGACGCAGGCGTACCTGGGATTGCGGGGTGTACGCCAGATAGACCTGCACCATGGAGATGGACCGCTCGACCGAGGACCGCCAGGCGTCCGAGGCGAGCAGGAACTTGCGTTCGATCTCCGTTCCCATGACGCGATCCTATGCCGTCCGCCAGGCCGGAACAGTGCACTCACGTCAAGCGACAAGCGCGGCGTATATGCAGGCCACCGTGCTGAGAATGCCCGGGATCGCCACGACGTGCCAAGTGAGGAGAGTGGCGATCAGACTGGGCGCGTCGGCCGAGTACGCATCCACGGACATGTCGAACAACGGCACGGCAGGCTGTTCCGGCTCACCACGTTCGTCCGCCGCGATGCTCGACCCGACCGCCGTGTACAGGCGGCGGAAGAGGCGTTCCTGCCGCAGGTAGTAGGCGTCGAGAAACCAGAAGATGACCGCGATGGGTATCACGCCGAGGATGACCGCCGACGGGCCCTGTGCACGGGTCCCGAGGATCGCGAGGACGAACGACACCAGCGTCACCGCCCAGCCGCGAACCGCGAAGGAGTTCTGGGAGAGTCGCGAGATCGTGGCTTGAACGTCGGCGAGATGACGGAGCCGAAGTTCGTCGTCGACGCCCATGGGCCGCCCTCCTTGGCGATCCGATGTGTCCGGAGATACATCCACCTTAGACAGGCGTGGCGAGGGTGGGCCGGGGCTGTCGCCCCGGCCCAACGGTTCGGTTACCGGGTGGTGCAGAGGGCGCCGTTCAGCGTGAACAACGCCGGGAGGACGTTCGGCCCCTGGTACGCCCCGACGAAGCCGACGTTGACCGTCGCGCCGGGCGCGATCGTGCGGTTGAAGTCGGCGTTCGACACGCGTACGGCGGCTCCGGTCGACGTCCAGGTGCCGTTCCAGCCGCCGCTGACCTGCTGCCACGCGGTCGGCCAGGTGAAGGCGAGGTTCCAGGTGTCGATCGGGTTCGTGCCGGTGTTCGTGATGTCCACGCTGCCGACATAACCGTTGCCCCAGTCGTTGACGTCCGCGAACGTCACCGCACAGGGCGCTGCGCTGGGCGTACCAGTCTGGAATGTCACGGGCGGGGAGGCCCACGAGACCTTGCCGGCACCGTCACGCGCGATCACGTTGGCCGTGTAGCGCGTGCCGGGCGTGAGGTTGTGGACGGTGAAGCTGGTGCCGGTGGTCTCGCCCCACTGTTCGGTGATGGTGCCGTTCTGCCGGTGGACCTCGTACTTGAGCCCCGCGGTCCCGGCGGGCCAGCTCAGCGTGGCGTCGGTGGCCGTCACGCCGGACGCGACCGGGCGACCGGGCTGCGCGGGGCCGGTGACCGCGGCGGTCGGGTGCAGGGTGAGCACGGTCAGCGAGTACGGCGCGAGGGTGACCGAGGTTGCCGTGCCGCTGGCGGTGGTGATCGCGGTGTCGCCGTTGCCGTAGCTGGCCACCTGTGCGGTGGTGGCCGGCGAGTAACCGGCGTAGCTCAGCGTTACCGACTTGGCGTTCGCCTCGTCCTCGTTGATGAGCAGGACCGACAGGTCGCCGTTGGGCTTACGGGCGGCGTGCGTCTTGACCAGCGGGTCGCTCGCGGCGGCCCGGACGAGCTGGGCGCCGGCCGGGGCGAACTTCGAGGCGAGCGAGAGCCCGAAGTACGGGCCGAACGGGGTGTTGAAGGCGGGCTGGCAGACGGTGCCGTCGGCGGTGCAGTTGGCGCTGGAGAGCATGCCGAAGTCGCCGTAGTCGGTGTGGCCCGCCACCGTCGACACCGTGCCGATTCCGTTGTGGACGTTCCACCAGTCGACGCTGAACACCCCGGCGGCCGTGAGACTCGCGTACGCGTCCGCGGCGAACAACGCGCCCGGCTGGGTGTTCTGACCGTAACCGGTGTTGATCTCGGTGAGCGCGATGCCCAGGTTCTTCCCGGCGTACTTGGTGATCTGCTGGCGAGCCAGCCACACCGCGTCGGTCACCTGCGCGGTCTTCGACAGCGCTTCCGGACCGTTCGAACCGCCTGGGTACCAGTGCAGGATGGCGAAGTCGACGCTCGGCCCGGCGATCTGGAGGACGACCTGGTTCCAGGTTCCGGCGTCACCACCGGCGACGATCCCGTCCGGCCAGTTGCCCGGCGTGGTCAGCACGACGCCGATCTTGACGGTCGGGTCGACCGCCTTCATCGCCTGGGCGTACTGCTTGACGACGGTCGCGTAGCCGGCCGGGCTCTTGTCGGCGTGGTCGTCGGCCTCCCAGTTCGAGCCGTAGTGGCCGTTGCCGTACAGCTCGTTGCCGATCTCCCAGTACTTCACGCCGTAGTTCTTCTCGACGTTGGCGTAGTGCACCCATTCCGCGGCTTCCTCCGGCGTACCGGTGCCGTAGTTGGCGATCACCATCGCCTGCGCGTTCGCCCGCTGGACACCGGCCATGAAGTGGTCGAAGTCGGTGTCGGGGGCGACGTAGCCGCCCGGCGCGGTGTTGGTCTTCCAGTGGTAGATGTCCGAATAGGATCCCCCGGGGTAGCGCATGATCTGCGTACCGGCGTCCTTGAGGAGGTCGGCGACGGCGTTCGTGCCGAGGGCGGTGTCCCAGACCGCGTGGTTGACGCCGTACGCGGCGTCGCTGACGTTGTCGAGGCCGGCTCGGGCGTTGACGGTCACCGTCACCGGGGCGGCCTCGGCGGTCGCGGGTCCGGTGGGGACGGCGAGGTTTGCCGCTGCCAGCGTCAGGGCCAGCAGGGCGATGCGGCTCTTTCTCATCGTCGGGCGTCCTTCGGGTTGTGGGCTCTTCACGAGTTCGCCCGTAGCGGGCGTTCGCTCCCGTGGAGTGGAAGCGCTCCCACAGCGTGGTATGCCGCTCCTTCGATGTCAACGCCGCTCTCTTTGGTTGCTTCCTTTGGTTGCAGATCAGGGATATGCATGCTTCCCGAGCCTCCGGAAGGCCGCATATCCCTGATCTGCAGGGAAAGACAGCGGGCGTCAGGCCGCGCAGGTGAACGAGGTGCTCGACCGGCCGCCGCCGTCGAAGGTCACGCGGACGCTGTGCTTGGTGCCGACGACGCAGGAGCCGCCGATGGAGCTGTAGCCGTCGGTCCCGGCGACGTGTACGCCGTCGTAGTACCAGACCTGGCCGTAGTACCCACTGGGCAGGTAGCAGTCGTAGTAGCCGCCTTCGCTCTCGCAGGTCACCAGGCTCGCCGCGTGGGCGGGCGCGGCGGTGAGCGTCGCGGCGCCGAGGGCGAGCGTGGCGCCGGCGAGGGCGAGCCGAATCCGGTGTGCCATAACGGTTTCCCTTCTATCGGAAGCTGTCACCGTAATTGATTAACGAACTAGGCGACATTGACCGTTAAGACTTTTCACATGATCCGCCCCGGTCGCCAGAACGGGCTGGTGAGATAGTTCCGATCATGTCCAACCCCGCCGCCGTCGAGGAACGGCACGCCACCTGGCTTGAGCTCTTCTTCGATCTCGTCATCGTGGCGGCCGTCGCCCAGCTGGCCCATCTGCTGCACGAGGATCTGAGCCTCAAGCAGGTCGGCGTCTTCGCGATCCTCTACTACGCCATGTGGAGCGTCTGGACCTCGTTCAGCCTGTACGCCAACGTGCGCGCGGACCGGGTCAGCCAGCGGCCGATCCTGGTCGCGATGTTCGGCATCGCCGTCATGGCCGCGGCGATCCCGCACGCCGTTCACGGGCCCGGCGACGACTACCGGGTGTTCGTGCTGGCGTACGTGGGGTGCCGGATCCTGGCCGCGTTCACCTGGAAGCGATCGAACCTGGTCCCGACCGACTGGCCGGCGGCCCGCCAGGGCAACGGCGTGATCCCGTGGATCGTGTCGCTGTGGCTGGCCGATTCGCGGTACTACCTGTGGCTCGCCGGGGTCGTGCTCGACATCGTCACCTCCTTCGTCCTGTCCCTCGACCCGGACAAGCAGATCGCCGCCGAGCAGCGCGAACAGCAGAAGCAGCGGGAGGTCTGGCTGCGCCGGATGGCGCGCAACGTCCGGCGGCGGCCGGTGCGGGTGCCGGAGCTGCCCGACATCCAGGCGGCCCGGCCGAACGCGCCCCACCTCGGCGAGCGGCTCGGCCTGTTCGTCATCATCGTGCTCGGCGAGGCCGTCGCCCAGCTGGTCTCCGCGGCGGCCGGCGTACCGGAGTGGGACCGCGCGCTATGGCTGTCGGTGATCGCCGGATTCGGGCTGCTCGTCGCGATCTGGTACCTCACCTTGCAATACGGCTCCAGCTCACTGCCCAACTACGGCGCCCGGACTTTCGCGCTCCGGCTCACCCTCCCCGCGCACTACGTCATGACCGGCGCGATCGTCGCCATGTCTGCCGGGCTCGGCCTGATCGCGGCTCATCCCGGCGAGCATCTGCCGGCGGCCGACCGCTGGGTGCTCTGCGGCGGTGCGGCGTTCTACTTCCTCGTCGCCACGATCACCGGGGCGCGCGGCGGCGTGCCGGTGCGCTGGGTGTTCGGCTGGGGCGTCCCCGCCGTCGCCTTCACCTTGCTGCTCGGCGCGTTCGGCAGCCCGCTGCCGGGCTGGGCGGTCGCGGCGATCCTCGTCGTGATCGCACTGTGGCATATCTCCTATCGCGTCATAGACCCTGAGCAGCGTGAACGCCGAATCACTCAGGTCCGCGCCGGCGTCAAAAACGTTGACGAAGGGTAACTGTCGTGAAAGGATATTAGTACGCGCGTTCGAGAGACGTGAGCGCGCGATCCTGGGGAGGAACGGTGACGCACACGTTTGCGAGGAAGATCGGTCTCGCGCTGCTGGCGGCGGTCGTGGTGACGATCGCGGTGACCGCGCGGGCAACGGCCGAGCAGGCCGGAAATCGGGCGTCGGCGGCCGCCGACGCGGATCGCGAGGCGCGCGCGGCGGGCCGGGCCACCGCCGTCGCCCTGACCGCCGTCGAGCCGCTGAACCGGTCCGTCGACGCCGGAACCCCGGCCGACGTGCGAGCGCTGCCCGTCGCGTACGCGGCCGACGCGGCCGCCTTCGTGACCGCTACCGGCCAGGCCTGCGCCCTGCTCAGCACCTCGGGACCGGCGACCGTCGCCGTCGAGGGCACGGGGTACGACCCGATCGAGGCGGCCTGGCCGGGCGACGGCGGGTGGCACGTCTGGTGCTGGACCGGGCTGCGCGCCGGCACGACCTATCGGCTGCGGCTCGCCGCCGATCCCGGCGTACGCGCCGAGGGAATCGTCACCGACCGCTGAGTCCGGGCCGCTGAGTCCGGGCTGCTGAGTCCGACCCCGGTAGTCCGGACCGCTGAGTCCCGACTACCGGGCTAGGACCACAATAGACACGGCATTGTCGGAGTACCGACAGAGGGACATGAATCGCGTGGGATTCTCACGTGACAGGGCATGAGCCCGGGCCGGCCACTCCCGTCGGATCGGCCGATCGGTCACCCATTCACCGTCCAATCCGCTCCACTGGGGACGGTCCTTGAGCGTACGGAGATCATTCGGCACAGCCATTGGGGATAGTCAAGAGTTGATGGCACCTAATTCATTTACTTGACTGTGGTCATCCAACCCCACTGGCCGTCGCATCGGGATCGTCACGGCGATTCGAATGACGATGCCGATGACGGCTGCCCGCGAAAGGAGCGACCATGTTCCTGACCGACCGACGGCGGTCCGGACGTCTGCGTACGGGTATCGCACTCGCTGCGCTGGCGACATTCGCCTCCGGCCTCAGCTTCGCGGCCACCCCGGCCGCGGCGACCGAACCCGGAGTCGAACCTGCCAACGTCACGCTGACCCTGCCGCCCGGCGGCACGGCGGACATCGCCAAGACCGTTCACACGCCGACGGTGCCGCCCAAGCCGGACATCGTCTTCTTGGCCGACACCACCGGCAGCATGGGCGCCGCCATCGGCGACGTCCGCACCAACGCCGCCGGCGTGCTCTCGACGATCAGCTCGGCCCAGCCGACCGCACAGTTCGGAGTCGCGGAGTACAAGGACTTCAACTGCGACGCGGTGCCGTTCAAGGTGGATCAGGCGATCACCTCGGACGCGGCGGCGGTGCAGGCCGGGATCAACCTCTGGAGCGCCGGCGGTGGCTGCGACTTCCCCGAGGCGGACCTGAACGCCCTGTACGAGCTGTCCACCGGGGCGGTCACGTTCCGGCCGGACGGCACGCGCATCATCGTCATCTTCGGTGACGCGCCGTCGCAGGACCCGAGCAACGGCCACTCGCTCGCCCAGACGATCTCGGCGCTGCAGGCGGCGAACGTCCGGGTCGTCGCGGTGAACGTGGGCAACCTCGACGCCAGCGGCCAGTTCACCGACATCGTGAACGCGACCGGCGGCGTACTGCTCAACAACGTGCCATCGGACCAGGTCTCGGAAGCCATCCTCGCCGGCATCCAGGCGATCAAGGTGACCGTGACCCCGACGCCGTTCGGCTGCGGCCCGCCGCTGTCGCTGTCCTTCAACCCGGGCAGCGAGGTCGTGACCAGCGGTGACGACGCGCACTTCACCGAGACGGTGAACGTGGCGGCCAACGCCGCCGCCGGTACGCACCACTGCGCGGTGGACTTCCTCATCGACGGCACGAGCCGCGGCTTCGTGCAGAACCTGACGGTCGTGGTGCCGGGCCTGAGCATCAACGACGTCTCCGTCAACGAGAACGCTGGGAACGCCACCTTCACCGTGTCGCTGTCGGCGCCGGCTCCGTTCCCCGTGAGCGCGAGCTTCGCCACCAGCAACGGGACCGCGACGGCCCCGGCCGACTACGCCGCCACCAGCGGTGTCGTCTCCTTCGCCGCCGGGCAGACCAGTAAGCAGGTCACGGTCCCGATCGTCAACGACACGATCGACGAGAACAACGAGACCTTCACGGTGACGCTGTCCGCTCCGACCGGGGCGGCGCTGATCGACCCGACCGGCGTCGGCACGATCGTCGACCAGGACCGCAACGGCGTGTTCTCCTGCTCGGGGACCGCACTGAACCTGGCCGGTCTCAAGGCGGGCAAGGCCAACCCGGCCGACCTGCCGTGTGTGGACGACAGCGACACCGTGGCCAGCGTCAACCTGACCACCGGTCTGGTGAACGTCGACGCCAAGGTGATCACCGCGACCACCGACCTGTCGCCGGACAACCAGAACATCGTCCCGGTGCTCGGTGACAAGGCCGCGTCCACCGCGAAGATCGAGTCCACGAAGATCACCGTGGGTGGTCTGGTCACCATCGAGCTGGGCGTCATCCAGTCGTCGGCCTCGGTGACCTGCACCGCCGGGCCGAGCGGCCTCGTGCCGACCTACTCGGGCTCGTCGTCGATCTCCTCGCTGAAGATCAACGGTGTCACGGTGACGGTCGGCAGCGCTCCGCTGACGATCCCACTCGTCGTCGGATCGCTGAAGCTCAACGGCACGACGACCACCGGCACCAGCATCACGCAGCAGGCGGTCGTGCTCGACACGCTGCTGACCGACGTGGTGCTCGCCGAGTCGACGGCCGACGTCCACGGCACGGCGCTGCACCCCGGCGGCAACCCCTGTGTCGCGTGATCAGTCGCCTAACCGATAGATGAACGAGGGCGGGGCGGCCAGACGGTCGCCCCGCCCTCCGGCGGTTGGCGAGCTGTGGATCACCTGTGTGACACTCGGCGGGTGACCACACCCCCTCCGCCGAATCAGCCTGGCTATCCGGAGTGGAACCAGCCTCCGGAGTGGAACCAGCCCGGCTATCAGCAGCCGCCGTCGTCGGCGTATCCGGGTTCTCCGATGAACCCGCCGGGCACGGATCCGACTGCCGTATATCCCACGCTCAGCACGGGTGCGCCCGTTCCGCCGCTGGGTCCGCCGGTGCCGCCCGGCGCCCCGATCGGCCCGCCGGCCCCGCCGCCCAAGAAGGGCAAGACGGGCCTGGTCTTCGGCATCGTCGGCGGCATCCTCGCGCTCTGCCTGGTCGGCGGCTGCGTCGGCGTCGGCGGCTGGTTCCTTCTGCGGGACAAGAGCGAACCGGTCTCCCACTCCTCGACCTCGCCGTCGTATGAGTCGAGCTACCCGTATCCGTCCGACTCGTACTCGCCGCCCACCGTGGTGGAGACGACCGAGGCCGCTCCCCCGCCGTCGCCGGTCGACGTCGGCGACTGCATCTCCGTCGACGAGTCGGGCAGCTTCCTCGGGATCGGCAACTGCAACGGCAGCCGGGGCACCTACAAGGTGCTGTCCACCGACTACTCGCAGGGCACCTGCACCGACCCGCAGTCGCCGTACATCACGGTCGAGGGCTACCGGCTCTGCCTGGCGCTCTACCTCGTCGAGACCTACTGCTACAAGTTCCCCAAGGGGTCCGGCTGGGTGGTCGCGGCGTCGAAGTGCAAAGCGAAAGGCACTGTTCACGTCATCGACATCGTGCCGGGTGCCTCCAACGGCGACCGGTGTACGAAAAACTACAAGTGGAACCGGTGGTACCGGTTCACCCATCCGACCGTCGTGTACTGCGTGATGCAGTACTAGCGAAGTGGCAGGTGACACGATGAGGCTCGGCCTTCACTACTGGAACTACTCCGTCCCGGCCGAACCGGAGGCGATCGCGCCCACGCTGGCGCGGACCGCCCGGCTGGCCGAGGAGGCCGGGTTCTCGTCGTTCACGGTGATGGATCACTTCTTCCAGATGCAGACGGCGACCAGCACGGCCGGGGAGCCGATGCTCGAGGGCTACACGACGCTCGGCTACCTCGCCGCGATCACCGAGCGCATGACCCTCGGCCTGCTGGTCACCGGCGTCATGTACCGCAATCCCGGGGTCCTCGCGAAGATCGTGACGACGCTGGACGTGCTCTCCGGCGGGCGGGCCCGGCTCGGGCTGGGCGCGTCCTGGTACGAGCGCGAGCAGGCGGCGCTGGGCGTACCGGTGGTGCCGGTCGCCGAGCGGTTCGAGCGGCTGGAGGAGACCCTGCGGATCTGCCTCCAGTTCTGGAGCGACGACGACGGCCCATTCGAGGGCAAGCACTACCAGCTCGCCGAGACGCTGTGCGTACCGGCGCCGCTGCGGCGGCCGCATCCGCCGATCCTGATCGGTGGCGGCGGCGAACAGAAGACGCTGCGCCTGGCCGCCCGGTACGCCGACGCCTGCAACATCTTCGGGGTCGGCCCGGACGCGGTCGCGCACAAGTTCGACGTGCTGCGGCGGCACTGCGACGCCGAAGGCCGGGACTACGACGCGATCGCCAAGACCGTCCTGATGACCCGAGCGCCGCTGGCCGACGTGGACGCCTTCGTGGCCGAGGCGGCGGCGTACGCCGACCTGGGCGCGACCGAGATCCAGGTGATGCCCGACCGGCACCCGGTCGAGTTCACCGAGCAGTTCGCCGAACTCGTCGCCCCGCGCCTCGACCTCACCCGCCCTTAGCCGCTCGCCCCGCCCGCCCCGGCCTTTGCCGCAACCGCTGGATCAGGGTTCCGGGTCGAATCTTGGGTCAAGATTCGACTTGGAACCCTGATCCAGCGCCAAAACCGCCAGCGAGCGGGCTGATCCAGCGCCAAGAACGCCCGGCGAGCGGGCTGACCCAGCGCCAAAAACGCGGGCGAGCGGGCTGATCCAGCGCATAGAAGCGCCGCCGAGCAGGGACGAAGAGATCGCCTCTTGACAGACGAAACAGCGCCGCAATAATGGGAGCGCTCCCACATACGTATTTCGATATGGGGTGACTCCATGAAACGGTGGTCCACCATCGTCGCCGCGACCGCGGCCGCGGTGACCAGCCTGGCGGCCGGCGTACTGCTGCCCAGCGTGGCGCAGGCCGCGGCGGGTTGCACGGTCGCGTACGCCAACACGAACGCCTGGCAGTCGACGCCGACCTCGGGCGGTTTCACCACCACCCTGTCCATCACCAATCTCGGCGACCCGATCTCGCATTGGACGCTGACCTTCACGCTGCCGAGCGGCCACACGCGTACCAGTGGCTGGAACGCGACCTTCACCGGGACGACCGCGATCACCGCGACCGACGCGGGGTGGAACGGGGCGATCGGCACCAACCAGACCAACGCCAGCGTCGGCTTGCAGGGGAACTGGACCCGGACCACGTCCGGTGCCACCCCGCCGAGCCCGTTCCCGCAGCCGACCGACTTCGCCCTCAACGGCGTCGCCTGCACCGGGAGCACCACGTCACCGAGCCCGAGCACCAGCCCGAGCACGAGCCCGGGGACAAACCAGTCGCCGAGCGCGAGCTTGACCAGCCCGACAGCGGGTCAGACGTTCACCGCCCCGGCGACCGTCAACTTCGCCGCGACGGCGAGCGACCCGGACGGCTCTGTCGCCCGGGTCGACTTCCTCAACGGCTCCACGGTGATCGGCTCGGACACCACGTCCCCGTACGCGTACTCGTGGACGAACGTGGCGGCCGGCAGCTATTCGGTGAGCGCGCGAGCGGTGGACAACCTCGGGGCCACCACGACCACCACGCCGATCTCCATCACGGTCACCGGCACCAGCGGGACGGCCGCCCCGGCGCTGCACGTGTCCGGCAACAAGATCCTGACCGCGAGCGGCGCGACCTATCGGCTGCTGGGGGTCAACCGGGCCAGCGCCGAGTTCGCCTGCGTGCAGGGCAAGGGCATGTGGGACAGCGCCACCCCGGACCAGGCCAGCGTCGACGCGATGAAGGCCTGGAACATCCACGCGGTGCGCATTCCGCTCAACGAGGACTGCTGGCTGGGCACCTTCGGCACGCCGAGCGGCTCGACCTACCAGTCCGCGGTGAAGGCGTACGCCGATCTGCTGGTGGCCAACGGCATCACCCCGATCGTCGAGATGCACTGGAACCACGGCACCTACACGGGCACCTCGTCGGCCTGCTCCGACGTGAACGCGACCTGCCAGAAGCCGATGCCGGACGCCCAGTACGCGCCGACCTTCTGGACGCAGCTCGCCACCATGTTCAAGGGCAACAACGCGGTGGTGTTCGACCTGTTCAACGAGCCGTACCCGGACGCCGCCAACAACTGGAGCGACGCCACCGCCGCCTGGAAGTGCCTGCGTGACGGCGGCACCTGCACCGGCATCTCCTACCAGGTCGCCGGCATGCAGAGCCTGGTCAACGCGGTCCGGGCCACCGGGGCCGTCAACGTCATCATGGTCGCCGGGTTGACCTGGACCAACGACCTGACCCAGTGGCTGGCGTACAAGCCGACCGATCCGGCGGGCAACATCGTGGCCTCCTGGCACTCGTACAACTTCAACGCCTGCGTCACGACGTCCTGCTGGGACAGTCAGATCGGCACGGTCGCCGCGCAGGTGCCGGTGGTCGCGGGTGAGATCGGCCAGAACACCTGCGCCCACGACTACATCGACCAGGTGATGGCGTGGGCGGACGCGCACGGCGTCGGCTACCTCGCCTGGACCTGGAACCCGTGGGGCTGCGGCTCGGGCAACGTGCTCATCACCGACTACAGCGGCACCGCGACCGCGACGTTCGGCGAGGGCTTCAAGGCCCACCTGCTCACCCAGAACCCCTAGGCGCGTGCGGCCGAGGGTCCGCGTGACCCTCGGCCGCACCAAATGGTACGCACAGCGCAGCGCACGCCTTTCGTGACAGTGCGTGACATGTCGGGCACCTGTTTCCGCCGATCCGGGTCGCGCCTGGGTTAAGTCGTCCGCAATTTGGGCATACCATGTCGCTGATGTCCACGGAGTTCACGCTCGGCGTGCTCTCGCCCTTTCTCGGCGGGTGGTACTTCGGCGGCATCATGACGGGGATCGCCCGGGCCGGGCGGGAACTCGGCGCGAACGTCCTCGCGATCCAGACGACCGACGCGGGCACCGAGCAGACCGAGATCGAACGGGCGCCGGAATTCCACCACCTCGTCGGCGCGGAGCACGTCGCCGGAGTGGTCGTGATCCTGCGTGCGGTGGGGTCGGCGTACCTGAAGAGCGTCCAGCAGTCCGGGCGGCCGGTCGTGGTCGTCGGCGACGAGGTGACCGACGTGGACTGCCCGGTCATCGTGCCGGACAACCGGGCGGGCGTACGCGCGGCGGTGGCGCACCTGATCGGGCACGGGCATCGCCGGATCGCCTTCGCCGGTTACCTCGGCGCGACCGACGTGCGGGAACGGCTGGAGGCGTACCGGGAGGCGCTGGATGAGCACGGCATCGGCGTCGATCCCGGGCTCGTCTTCGCCGCCGACGACAATCACGAATGGGGCGGCGAGGCGGCCGGGCGGCGGCTGGTCGAGGCTGGCATCCCGTCGACGGCGCTCATCGCGGGCACGGACGCCAACGCCGCCGGGATCATGAGCGTGCTGACCGATCAGGGCCTCGTCCTGCCTCGGGACCAGGCCATCATCGGCTTCGACGACCAGCGGATCGCGGCGTACGGCGATCCCACGCTGACGACCGTGCGGCAGCCGGTGCACCTGCTCGGCCGGACGGCGATCGCCGAACTGGCCCGGCTGCTGCACGGCTCGGGCGAGCCGATCACCCATCATTACGTGCCGACGGCGCTGGTCGTACGCGAGTCGTGTGGCTGCGTACCGGGTCCGGCCGGAGCGACCGTCGCCGAGCAGTTGCGGGCGGCGGTGGCGCCGGTCGCCCCGGAGGTTCCCGCGCCGGCCGTCGACCGGGACGTGGCCGCCGTCGCCGACGCGATCGGGCACGAGACCGTGCCGGGCCTGTCCGCCGCGGTGCAGCGGCTGGCCCAGGCCAGCGGGCGGCCCGAGATCCTGATGGACATGGTCACTACCGTGTCCGAACAGGACGATCCGGCCGGGCCGCTGATGCGGGCGATGATGCAGGCACACGGCCGGGCGCTGTTCCACGACAACGTCTACCTGCAGAAGACGCTGAGCCAGCAGTACGAGGTGAGTACCGAACTGCTGCTGGGCCACCGGGACGATCCCCGCGGGCTCGGCTGGCTCGCGCGTACGCCCGCCGAGGCCGGCTGTCTCGGGCTGTGGACCGGGGACCGGACGACGCTGGAGGTCGCCGGGGCGTACCGGCGTGGCGGGACGCCACCGGAGCTGCCGTCGCGGCTGGACGTCACGGCGTTTCCCCCGGCGTACCTGCTCGACGTCGCCGGCGGGCTGGCCGAGGGCATCGTCTTCGTCGTGCCGGTGAAGGTCGACGACAGCGACTGGGGACTGCTGGCGGTGGCCGACACCCCGGTACGCGCGGTCGAGACCGGACGCGAACCGGTCAACCACTGGGCGGCACTGCTGTCGCACACGCTGGACTACGACCGGATGGTCCGCGATCTGCGGCTGGGCAAGGAGCAGTTGCGGGCCGCCGCGCTCTACGACGGCCTGACCGGACTGCCGAATCGGACGCTCTTCCTGGACCGGCTCCGGCAGGCGATCCGCCAACGCCGGCGTACGCCCGGCCGCCATTTCGCCGTGCTGTTCCTCGACGTCGACGGATTCAAGGTGGTCAACGACAGCCTGGGGCACGCGGCCGGGGACGGGCTGCTGGTCGAGGTCGCCGCCCGCATCAACGAGAACCTGCGAGACTCCGACACCGCGGCACGGTTCGGCGGGGACGAGTTCTTGATCCTGCTCGACGACATCGCGCAGAACTCCGACGCCGACGACGTCGCCCGGCGACTCCAGACGAGCCTGGCCGAGCCGTTCCACGTGCAGGGCCACGACGTGGTCGTGACCGCGAGCATCGGCGTGACCTTCGGCGACTCGTCCGCCGCGACCGCCGAGGATCTGGTACGCGACGCCGACATCGCGATGTACACGGCGAAGTCCCGGATGAAGGGTTCGCAGGCGGTCTTCGACGACTCGATGCGTACCAAGGCGGTCCGCCGTTTGCAGGTCGAGTCGGAGCTGCGCCGGGCACTGGAACGGCAGGAGATCCGGACCTTCGTGCAGCCGATCGTGCACCTGCCGACCGGGCGGATCGACGGGTTCGAGGCGCTCGCCCGCTGGGAGCATCCGACGCGAGGCCTGCTCGACCCGGCCGACTTCCTGCCGATCGCCGAGGAGACCGGGCTGGTCATCGGCATCGGCCAGCAGATCCTCGTCGACTCGTGCCGCCGGCTCGCCGCGTGGCGGGCGGCGACGGGCCGGGACCTGCGGGTCAGCGTGAACGTGTCGCACCGCCAGTTGTGGACCCGGACGCTGATCGGGACGCTGACCGAGTGCCTGCGCGAGACCGGGTGCGAGGGGCGCTGGCTCGCGCTGGAACTGACCGAGAGCGTGGTCATGCGGGACCCCGCGCAGGCCCGGACCTTCCTCGAGGAGATCCACGCGCTGGGCTGCGAGCTGTACATCGACGACTTCGGCACCGGCTATTCGTCGCTGGAGGCGTTGCACCGGCTGCCCATCGACGCCTTGAAGATCGACAAGTCGTTCGTGTCGCGGCTGGGTCAGGACGCCAAGAGCGGCGACCTCGTCGACTCGATCATCCTGATGGGACACAAGCTCGGCCTGCGGCTCATCGCCGAAGGGGTGGAGACCGCCGAGCAACGCGCTCACCTGGTCCGCTTGGGCTGCGCGTACGGGCAGGGCCACCTGTTCGCCGAACCGGTCCCCGCCGACGAGGCCGAGGACCGGTTCCTGCGCTGAACTATCCGGTTGTCGCTACTTCGCTTACTTGATCAGCTTCCAGGGGCCGTTCGCGGCGCCCGGAGCCTGGTTGCGGGTCCACCACTTGGCCTCGTAGACGTGGCCGTCGTAGGTCACCCGATCACCGGCGGTGTAGACGGTGGTCGCCGTCCAGGCCGCCGGGCTGTTGTCCGGCGGAGTCGGAGCCACCTCGGCCCACGCCCCGGTCGGGTTGCCCGGCTTCTGGTTGCGCGTCCACCACAGCGCCTTGTACGTCTTGCCCTCGTAGGACACGACGTCACCGGCGGTGAAGATCCGCGACGGCGTCCAGACGGCCACGCCGTCCTCGGTCATCGCCAGTTCCTGCCAGGCGCCGTTCGGGTCGCCCGGCTTGGCGTTCTTGGACGCCCACGCGGCCAGGTACGCCTTGCCGTCGTAGCCGACCTTGGCGTTGGCCTTGTACTGCGTACCCGCGTTCCAGGCCGGCGGCAGGTTCACCGTCACCGTGACCGGGGTCTGCACCGACTCGAGCTGGTCGTTGCCCGAGTAGGACACGGTCAGCTCGTGCGTACCGGCGGCCAGGCCGACCGGCAGCGGGAACGTCAGCGTGTCGCCGGTCAGCGTCGCCGAACCGCGTACCTTGTCGCCTTCCCGCAGCTCGACCGTGCCGGTCACCGGCACACCAGCGGCGGTGAGCTTGGCGGTCACGGTCGCCGCGGTCCCCCACTCCACCGGGGTGGAGGTGGCGGTCACCTCCGGGCGGCCCTTCGTCGTGCGGAACACGGACGGCTGAGCGACCGCGACACCGCCGTCGTTGCTCTCCGCCGTGACGATCCAGCCGTACGAGGTCGCCGGGGCTAGCCCGGTCCACGTCGCCGTGGCGGTGCCGTTCGCCGTGACCTGGTCCGTCCCGATCGTCCCGGACGGCACGTACGCCGCCAGCGAGTCGGTCGAGAACGACGTCTTGCGGGTCGTCAGGTCGACCGGCAGCGTCAGGTTGTCCTCCGAGCCGTTGTAGCGCGGCTTGGTCTGGCTGCCGTCCTGCCGGATGTCGTACTCCGTCGCCCCGAAGTTGTTCAGGAACGGCGAGTATGTGTCGATGTGCATCTCGGCCCGCGCGACGTCGAACTGGAGCAGGCGCAGGAAGCTCGCGCCGAACTGCAGCCGGTCGGTCGCCTTGTGGTCGATCGTGCCGTCGCCGTTGACGTCGATGTCGCCGTTGGCGTCGATCTTGCCGGGCCACAGCTCACCGGCCGAAACGGTGTAGAACTGGTAGTCCGCCAGCAGCTCCACCACGTCGTGGGTGACGGTGACGCCGACCTTCGTCTTCAGGTTGGTGCCGACGCCGTGCTCGTGCCCGGCGAGGACCAGGAAGACGTTGGGGTTGGCCTCGACGACCGTCTTGTACAGCGGCGAGCCGTCCGGCGCGGAGAAGTCCGCGCCTCGCCCGTCGGGGTTGGTCGACGGCCGCAGGTAGTCGTGGGACAGCAGGATCCCGTTGCGGTCCTTGTACCGCTTGAAGATCGAGTCCGCCCACTTGGCCTCCTGTGGCGTCACGCCGTAGGAGAGCCCGACCGCGACGAAGTCGAGGCCGCCCGCCGAGAACAGGATGTAGTTGTTCTGGTTGTCCTTGCCCGGGGTGACCGTCCCGTCGGGGTTGGTCACCTCGTCCCAGGCGTGGTACTCGGACCCGGCCGGCCAGCCCTGCGCCACCTGGTAGTAGCGGCTCGCACCGAACGTCTTGCTGAACCGCGAGTCCGGTCCGGTCTCGGCGCCCAGCTGGTTGTCGTGGTTTCCGGCGATGACCTGGTTCACCAGGCCGTTGCTGTCGAGGATGCCCTGGAAGCCCGAGGCGACCTGGAGTTCCCGGTTGACCTGCTCGTCGAGGCCCGGCCGCAGGAGCGAGCCGTCCGCCTTGCGGGCCAGCGGGTCGTAGTAGTCGTTCTCGATCACGTCACCGGTGTGCGCGGTGTACGCGATCTTGCGGCCGGCCGCGTTGTCGGCGATCCACTGCGTCTCCGAGCGGTACGCCGCCTGCCAGATCGCCTGCTCCTCCGCCGTCTCCAGATCGGTCGGCTCGGCCGTGCCGTCGAAGTCGTCGTAGGTGCCGACCGCCGCGCCCTCGGTGAGGTACTGCGTGTCGGTGTAGTGCGCGATCGCGAAGTCGTACGTGCTCGGGTCCTCGAACTTGTCCTTGTCGTTCTGCGCGGTCGAGTCGCGCGGCGACAGGTCGTCGGCGAACGGGTCCTCGCCGGTGACCAGGACGTGCGCGGTCGAGCCGTCACGGTATTCCGCGCCCAGTTGGGCGGCCAGCACGGTCGGCTTGCCGGCCTGGCCCCGGGCGCTGGTGAGCACCACCCACTTCTGCGCCGCAGGCTGCCAGACGCGCAGCGCCACGACCCGGGCCGGATCGATGGTGCCCTCCCAACGCAGGACCGGCGTCGCGGCGGTGCCGACAGCGAGGTCGTAGCGCTGGAAGACGACATCGCGGCCGGACGGCGTGTCGACGCTCTGGCCGTCGAGCGGCTTGAGCGACTCGACCTTGACGGTGGCGTCGTGCGCTACGTCGAGCGTGGTCGGGACGGCTGAGGCCGTGCCCTGGTAACCCGAGGTCGGCAGGACCACGTCGGCCTTGGTGAAGGTCGCCGTCAGGGCGGTGCCGTCGGCGCCGGGCGTCTTGGCCGTGAGCGTCGCCGACGGCGAGGTGCCCCCGGTGACGGTCGCGGTCAGGTCGGTGGGCACGTCCGGGATGCTGGCGCTGGTGAAGTGGATCTCCCGGGTCGCCTTGTTGCCGAGGGCGTCGGTCGCGGTGACGGCGATCGTGTGCGCCCCGGCCGGCAGGCCGTGGCCGATCTGGGAACCCTCGGCGACCACCGTGCCGTCGAGCTTGACGACCGGTGTGCCGACGACGCCGGAGGCGTCCTTGACCTTGACGGTCAGGGCCACCGTCGCGGTGAGCTTCTGCCCCTCGGCGGGCGTGCTGTTCTCGATCTCCGGCGCGGTGTTGTCCACAGTGAACTGCCGCGTCGCGGTCTTGCCGCCGGCCACCGCCTTGATCTGGTGCGCGCCGTCGGCCAGCGAGGCGGTGTTCACGTCGGCGCGGCGGCCGAGCGCGGTGGGCGTACCGCCGTCGTCGGTGGTGACCTCGAACAGGATCGTCTTGTCGAGGACGTAGTTGTTGTTGCTGCGGCAGGAGCCGTCGCCGACCCAGACGGTCACCGGGCTGCCGGTCGGATAGGTCGACGAGCCGATCGTGACGGTGGTGCCCGCGATCTGCTTGGTCAGCAGGGACGCCTTCGCGCCGGCCGGGGCCAGCTCGAAGTCGCGCAGGGTGTAGTCGTCGAAGTTGTCACAGCCCCCGTTGGCGCTGCCGTGGTCGCTGCCCGCGATGAACTCGACGACGTTGACGCCCGGGGTCAGCCACTCGTTCGGGAAGGACAGGTCGGCGGTCTCCTTCTCCCAGATGCCCATCGCCAGCGGGATGCCGTTGATCAGGACCTGGTTGTCGAAGCCGCTGTCCGCGCCGTTGCCGCCGATGAACATGCGCAGGTGGGCGTTGCCGGCGCCGAGCGTCTCGACCGTGGTGGTGGTCGGGGCGTCGGCGACGGCGAAGTGGAACTCCGCCTCCTTGTTCGCACCGCAGGTTCCGTCGCCGAGCGCGAGCGAGTCCGTCGTCGCCTCGGCCTTGGTCACCGTGCCGTTCGTCGCGGTGGTGACGATGTACGCCGTCCCCGGCGTGACCGTGCCCGCACCGGTCAGCGCGAGGTTCGCCGAGCTGCGGGTGAGCTTGAAGTCGTCGTGGTTGGCGCACGTCGCGCCGTTCACGGTGCCGTTGTAGTCGCCGGTCTTCACCTCGATGACGTTGTCGCCCAGGTGCAGGAACCGGTGCGGGAACTTCACCGTGACAAACTCCGCGCCGGCTACGCCGTAGTCGCCGCCGAGATCCACCCGGTTGCCGTTGACCAGCAGATAGTTGTGGTACTTCGCCTCGACCGAGTTGCCCGCCTCGACGGTCAGGCCGAGGACGGCCGTCCCGGTCGCCAGCGACACCGGGTTCTCGGCGGCGGCGCCGTCGATGTTCAGCGATGTCACCGAGCCGTCGGTCCCGGTCGGCAACGCGGCGATGACCGGCTGCGTCCCGCGTACGCGGGAACCGTCGGCCGGGGTCACCTTGGCCGCGCCGGCCGGGGCGTTGTTGACGGTGACCTTGACCGAGGTGCTCGCGCCCGACGCCGTCACGGCGGTGACGGTGTGCTCGCCGTTGGCCAGGGTGGTGGTGTCGAGGTCGGCGCCGAGCCCGGCGGTGCCGCCGATCTCGCCGGAGACGACGAAGGTCAGGTCCTGCGTGAGCAGGTGGGGCGAGCTGCCGCAGGTGCCGTCGCCGAAGGTGTAGCTGAAGGCGTTCTGCTCGCCGTCGGCGACGACCCCGATCAGGCTCAGCCCGATGCTGGTCAACGGGAAGTCGTCGTAGTTCGGGCAGCGGCCGCCTTCGCCGTACGGGAGGACTTCGTAACCGACCGCCGCTGTGTTGGTGGAGTCGACCCAGTTCGCTCCGGCGTGGACGGTGATCGTGTTGGCCCCGGTACGCAGCCAGTCGCCGGGGAAGTCGAGGGCGGCGCTCTGCCCGCCGGGGATGTCCGGGAAGTAGACCCGGTCGGCCTCGGCGGTACGGCCGTTGACGGTGAGGTAGTTGTGGTACCGCGCCTCGGTTCCGTTGCCGCCCATGGCGAAGGCGAGGTGCGCGGTGCCGGCCGTCTTCGCGGTGTCCACGGTGACACCGTCGACCTTCAGCGCGGCGACCGAGTCGTTCTCGGTCGTCGGCCCGGCGTTCAGTTTGACGGTGCCTTCCAGGGTCTGCCCGTCACGCAGGTTGACGGTCGGCGGGGTGCCGGCCGCGACGTCCTGCGCGCCGGCGGAGACGGGGACGGTGGCCCCGAATCCGGCGACGAGCACGGACGCCAGCACGACCCGGAGGACGGAAGTCCCCCTCCGGGCCGTACGCAGTCGGTGCGACATGGTGAAGCGTCTCCTTAGGTGACGGTGGTGAGATTGATCGTTGCCAGGACGGTGATGCCGACGCCGAGCACCGTGATGCCGGCGGCGGCCACAACTGGGGCCACCCGGGTGGCCAGGCGGAGCAGCGATCGCGACCGCGCGCCGCGGACCACGACCGAGCTGCCCGCGACGGCGAGCGCGCCTACGCCGAACAGCACGACGGCCATGCCGAGGCCGAAGGTCATGACGAGCAGCAGGGCGAACCCGGCCCGGCCGAGGAACAGCCCGGTCACCAGCACCAGGAAGGCGGCCGGCGACGGGGTGAGTCCGCCGGACACGCCCAGCAGGATCAGCCCCGGACGCTTTCCCGATGGATGCGGGTGCTCGTGCGGATGGCTGTGGTCGTGCGGATGGTCGTGGCTGTGCCCGTGCTGATGACCGTGCAGCCGCCGCCGGATCAGCCAGATCCCGGTCCCGATGACCAGCATGCCGGCGACCAGTTGCAGCCAGGTCGTCAGCAGTTCCATCGGCAGGACGTCCGACAGCGACAGGAACGTCCACGCCAGGCCGATGACCAGCACCGACACCGTATGCATCACGGCGACCGAGCCGCCGAGCCAGGCGGCGTCACGCAAACGCGCCCGCGCCCCCACGAGGTACGCCGCCGCCAGGCTCTTGCCGTGCCCGGGGGTCACCGCGTGCCCGGCCCCGGCGGCGAACGCGAGCGCGAAGGCCAGCGGCGGCACTCCCGGCGACCGCAGGATCTCCTGCAACTGGTCGGCGGCGGTCACCGGGTCACCCGCTTCGTGCGCTGCTTTCGGCGTACCAGTTGGACAAGCAGGACCACGACGAGCAGCGAGACGCCGACGACCAGGCCGAGCTGCACGGCGGCGGAGCGTTTGGTGTCGTCACCGGGCGCCGAGCCGAGGACCCAGTCGTGGGTGTCCTTGCCGGCGGCATAGACCGCGCGCTCGCCGTTCGGGCCGGTCGCGAGCGTCTGGTACGCGGAGTTGAGGTCGGTCAGGGTACGCACCGCGATGGTGACCTTGCCGACCGCAGCCGGACAGGCGAAGTCGAGCGTCACCCCGGACTTGGCCAGATCGGCGGGCGGTTGCACGGTCCCAGCACAGGTCTCGCCGTCACTGGCGACGGTGACCTGGCGCAGCAGGTACTCGGTGAATCGCGGCGACGAGCCGATCGCCGCCGCGTCGGAAGCCTGGTAGAAGACCGCGCCGTCGAGCATGACCCGATCGCGTGGCAGCAGCCCGAGCGATACGCCGAGCAGCGTGAGGTCGTCGAGGCCGCCGACCTTCCAGCGAATGTGGACGGCTTCCGGCCGGGCGGCGTCAAGGCTGATCGCGACGGTCTGCGGATCGCCGAACGGATGCGCCGCGGCCCGGACCGGTGCCGCGAAAACGGTTACAGCGAGGGCCGCGAGCAGTGCGGCGATCGCTCGCCCAGGATGGTGCAAGGGTTGCGCTCCGAAGTGGCAGGGGTGTGATCGCGCTGCACTCTGCCGACGGTTCGCGAACTCCGGCGCTTGGCTTGATGATCAGCACCGAACGCGCAGGTGAACGTTTGCCGATCCCCGGAGCGGCGATCATTGCGCCAGCCATGCCGTTTCCCGCGGCGATGTGCCCGTTGGCAAAGCTTGGCTGGCGCAATGATCATTTCGGTTAGACGCGGGTCACTCGGATCGCGTCGGCGATGACGTAGCCGGTCCCGGTGGTCCACCGGCTCACTCCGACCTTGTCGGAGTCGCCGGCCGCGAGGGTGAAGACGCCCAGCGACACCCATTGGCCGCCGCTGGCCTGCTGGCTGACCACGACGGACTGGCTGCCCGTGCTGGTGACCACGACGTACGGCGTCGCACTGTTGTAGCCGGTGTTGGCGGGGTACCAGACCGAGACGTCATAGGTGGCCGTCTCCGGGATGCTCACCTTGTACCAGGCCGGATCGCTGGCCGCGACCGGGTCGGCGAACCGGTAGTCCGCGCCGTAGCGCTGGGTCGAGTAGCTCGACGTGCCCCAGCTCGCGCTGGCGGTGAACCGGCTCGTGTCGGAGTTGTCGACGATGGTGCTCCACTCCGTCGGCGGCTCGGTCACGACGGTCGAGACGTCGAGATAGTTGCGGTCGATCTTGATGGTGACGCCGCCCCAGGTCTCGGTGACGTCGCCGGAGTACTGGTGCAGGCGCTGGTGGTTCGGGTACGCCGTGTCGGCGCAGTACTGGCCGCCGGCGGTGTTGGCGACGCCGTTCCACCAGGCGATCCAGAGGTGGTCGAGCCGGGTGTACTGCGGGTCGTCGTAGGCGTTGCAGACGTCGAGGACTCCGGACGAGCCGCTGGAGTACATGCCGGACAGGTAACCCAGGGCGTGCAGCTGGACCGTCCAGCCCGACAGGTACGACAACACCGCCGCCCGACAGGAGGCGCTGGTCGGGTACTGCTCGATGTCGTTGTAGATGGCGCTGCCGGCCGGGATGCCCAGGGCCTTGGCGGCGTTGACCGCGCTGGTCGCCCGGCTGGCGCCCTGCGAGCGGGCGGTCGTCGGGTCGCTGGACATCTTCGGCGTACGCGTGCCGCAGGGAGCCTGGTAGTCGAGTTCGATGGGGATGAGCCGCCAGCCCTTGGCGACCTGGTTGGACACCCACGTCGCGGTGAGGTTGGGCTGGGAGCAGGACCGGCTGGAGCCGCTGATGTAGATGCCCACCGCCCCGTACGGCGAACTGGCCTTCCACGCGTTCATCGCCGACTGCGAAGGCGCGGTGCAGGTGTCGAAACCCTTGCCCACGTAAGTTCCCGGCTGTGGCGCGACGGCCGCCACCGCCACGGCCGCAGTCGCGGGCGCAGCCGCCGAGGGTGCGATCAAAGCTGCGAGGACGGCCGCGGCGGCCATCACCTTTCTCATACACGTCTCCCTATGAAGGAAATTCTCAGACTCGGCCGGAAGATTGAAGGATTCCTACCACACATCGACGGTTACGGCTAGTGGCCTGTGTCGATGCGGGTCGCGTCCGACTCTGATCAACCGAGGTCAGTGCCCCTGAGCGGCTTGCGAGGGCGACCGCTCGACTGCGCCGGCCAAGGCGGTCGCGGCCGACCTGGAGCAGGTTTTCCGGACCGCTTGACAACGTACAACCATTTGGTTGTACATTAGAAGCGTGACCGAGAGCGAAGATCGGGCAGACGCCCTGTTCCACGCGCTCGCCGACCGCACACGACGCGACATCCTGCGCCGGGTGCTGGCCGGAGAGCACTCCGTCTCGGCACTCGCGGAGAAGTACGAGATGAGCTTCGCCGCAGTCCAGAAGCACGTCGTCGTGCTGGAGAAGGCCGGGCTGATCACCAAGCGGCGCAACGGCCGCGAACAGCTGGCCAGTGGCGACGTGGAGGCCGTGCGGTCGGTGAGGTCCATGCTCACCGAGCTGGAGCAGATCTGGCATGGCCGCATCTCACGCATCGACGCGCTCATCGCGTCGGATTTCGACCAGGAGGACTGACTCATGCCGGTGACCGACGTCCAGCAGGACATCGACAACCTGACCCTGACCATCATCGCGGACTTCGCCGCGCCGGTGGAGCGGATCTGGCAGGTGTACGCCGACCCGCGCCAGCTGGAGCAGGTGTGGGGCCCGCCGACCTACCCGGCGACTGTGGTCGAGCACGACCTGACGCCCGGCGGTCGCGTCACGTACTTCATGACCGGCCCGGAGGGCGACAAGCACTCCGGATACTGGCTGATCACGACGGTGGACCAGCCGACCGGCTTCGGCTTCGACGACGGGTTCGCCGACGAGGACTTCAAGCCGCTGTCAGACATGCCCGTCTCGCGCAACACCTACCGGTTCGCCGCCCACGACGGCGGCACCCGGGCCACGTACGTGAGCACGTACGAGACCGCCGAAGGGCTGCAGCAGGTGCTCGACATGGGCATCGTGGAGGGTGCCACGCTGTCGATCAACCAGATCGACTCGCTGGTCGCCTGACCCGCACCGTTCACGATCAGCGGAAGTTTCGCGGTGTCATAGCGCCACGAAACTTCCGCTGATCATGGCGTACCGGGGGTGAGGCCGAGGTCGGTCAGCGCGGCGCCGCCCTGTTTCGCGTGGTCACCGCCGGCAAGGACGAGCGTCCGCGCCCGCTGGTAGCGGCTGCCCGCGGCCTCGAACGCCGCCGCTGCGGCGAGTACGCGACTGGAGTCGTTGTCCAGCAACGCTTCCGCGCGGTCGAGGTGGGCGGACGCGATCGGGTTGCCGGCCACGATCGGGCGGGCGGCGGCGATCTGGTCGCGGGCGTCCGGCTGTCCGGACAGGGCCGCGGCTTCGGCGCGTACGGCGAGATACCAGTGCCGCCACACCCAGATGGCCCATTCGCTCATCTCGTCGGGTTCGGTCGCCAAGAGGGCGAACGCCTCGCCGGCCCGGCCCTCGTGGAGGAGCACGAGAGCGTCGAACACGCGGCTGTAACCGGCTTTCAGCTCCGGGGCGACGTCGAGTTCGTCGACGATCCCCAGCCATTCGGCGCGGGCGGTTTCGTCGCCCCGGAGGCCGTGGATCATCGCAACGGCCGCCGCTGCGGTGGCGAGGGTGGGCGTATGCAGCCCGCCCGACAGTCCCCACGCGTCGCGGAACCGACCGCAAGCAGCCAGTACGCCCTCGGCGTTCCCGGCGAGCGCGTCGGCGAGCAGCAGGCGCGAGGTCGCGAAGTCGCCGCGTTCGGCCAGCAGCGGCAGATCCCGGAGTTGCTCGCCCCAGCGGCGGGCGGCGGCCAGGTCGCCGACACCGACGGACGACTCGGCCGCCTCGGACAGGGCGTTCGTGCGTTCGAGGGCGGCGGCCGGCGCCGCCGGAACCTTGGCGAGCAGGTCGACGCGCTGGCGCGAGGAGGCGGCGGTGGCGAACGTGTCGCCCGCCCAGCACTGGACGGCAGCGAGTGCGTCGAGCGCGGCGCTGTGCGCCAGCGGATCGCCACTGGTACGCGCGAGGTCGACGGCTCGTTCCGCACGCTTGACCGCCTCCGACAGGTCCGCCTCGGCGGTGTCGCTGAGCACGCCGCATTCGGCCAGGGCGACCGCTGCCGACGCCGCTGGATCGTCCCCGGCCAGCTCCTGCGCCTCGGCGAGCAGCGCGGCCGCTTCACCGGCCGGCGGCAGTTCGGCGAAGGTGCCGGAGAACCGGTAGACGGTGGCGGCGGCGGTGGCCAGATCCCGCGCGGTTCCGGCGTCGTCCCCGGCGCTGCGCGCGGTCTCGGCTGCCGCGTAGTAGAGCCGATACATGTCGTCGCCGCGCATGCGGCAGCCCGCGACGGCGGCCGCTTGCCGCAGGGCCGCACCGGCGGCGTACGGGTCGCCGGTCAGGGCGGCGGCCTGTTCGTAGCGCAGCTGCGCCTCACCGATCAGGTTCCGGGTGAACGCCAGGTTCGCCAACGCGACGGCGAGGGCGTACGCGTCGCCACGATGATCCGCGGCGGTCACCGCCCAGCCGAGCACGGCACGCATGTCGTCGGCGACGTCGTCGAACCGCGCCCGCCACGGTCCCGCGCCCGGTTTGGGATCCTGGGCCAACCCGGTCGCGATGGCCAGACACCAGCGCAACTGCTCAGCGCGTACGCCGTCCAGCTCACCGCTCGCGGCGAGCTGTTCCAGGCCGCATTGGCGGATGGTCGCCAGCGTCCGGTACCGCATGCCGCCCGGGGCCGGGGTCGCCGACAGCAGGCTCTGCTCGGTCAGCCGGGCAAGTCCGTCCATCGTCGCTCCGGCGACCTGGGCAGCCGCGTCCACAGTGAACGGTGCGACGAACACGGCGATCCGGTGCAGCAGCGTACGGTCGGCCGGGTCGAGCAGCGCGACGCTCCAGTCGAGCATCGCGCGTACGGAGCGGTGCCGGTCGTCCGCGCGTGCGCCACCAGTCAGCACGCGCAACTGATCCGCGAGTACGCCGCTCAGCCCGTCGAGGCCGAGCATCGGCAGCCGCGCGGCGGCCAACTCGATGGCCAGGGCCACCCCGTCAAGGCCTCGGCAGATCTCGGCGACCTGTTCCCGCTGCTCGGCAGCGACCGGCCAGCCGACCGCCGCAGCCCGGTCGAGGAACAGGGCCACCGCGTCGGAGTCGTCGTCGCCCGTCAAGGACATCGGCGGAATCGGGTGCACCCGTTCGAACGGCACCATCAGCCGAGCGCGGCTGGTCGCCAGCACGGTCAGTTTCGGGGCGGCGGCGAGCAGCCGTTCGAGGAAGGGCGCCACTCCGTCGCGTACCTGCTCGCAATTGTCGAGAACGAGCAGCGCGCGTCGGTCGGCGAGCGCGGAGATGACTGTGTCGTCGATGCCGCGGCCCTGTTGCTCGCCCACGCCGACCGCCGCGGCGACCGTGGCGCCGACCATCGCGGCGTCCGTGATCGGGACGAGATCGACGAACCACACGCCGTCGGGGAATTCCGGGGCGACGTCCCCCGCGACCGCCAGCGCGAGGCGGGTCTTGCCCACGCCGCCGGGGCCGACCGCACTGACCTGGCGATGAGTCGTGACCGCCGCGGCCAGGGCCGCGCGTTCCTGCGCGCGCCCGACGAAGGAGGTGACCGGGGCGGGCAGCCCGAGCGTCACGTCGCCGCCGCGCGCCGCGCGCCCCCACTCCACCGCGAGCTGGGCGAGGGCCCGCCGGTCCGGGGCGTCGAGCTTGCGCAGCATCGAGGAGACGTGGGTCTCCACGGTCCGGACCGAGATGAACAATCGCGCGGCAATCTCCGCGTTGCTGAGATGCTCCCCGAGCAGGGCCAGCACCTCGGCCTCGCGCGTGGAAATACCCGCCTGGACCGCCGTCACGCGGCAATTGTGCCCCATCCCCCGCCGGATCCGTGGTGCTCCCCGTGGTGACCACGGATGTGCGCGGGCTCTCGGTGGCCGAGGCTTCAACCAGGGCAACGACAACCGCGTCAGGAGTGATCATGACCACCAAGGGCATCAAGACCGTCCTTCACCCGGTCTCCGACCTCGCCAAGGCCAAGGAGGTGTACGCCGCGCTGCTCGGCATCCAGCCGCAGACTGATTCGTCCTACTATGTCGGGTTTGACATCGGCGGCCAGCAGGTCGGGCTGGTGCTGGGCGGCGGCCCGCAGGCGATGACCGCGCCGGTGACGTACTGGGAGGTGGACGACATCGAGGCGAAGCTCGCCGAGGTGGTGGCCGCCGGCGGCACCGTCAACGACCCCGTACGCGAGGTCGGCGGCGGCCGGGTCGTCGCGACCGTCACCGACCCCGACGGCAACGTCCTCGGTCTGCTGCAGGATCGCTGACATGGCCGGGTCGTACGGCCGGGTGCTCCGGCAGCCGGCGTTGCGCCGGATTCTTCCGGGCATGCTCGTCTCCGCGCTCGGCGACGGGATGAGCATGGTCGCCGTGGCGTGGCTCGCGGTGCAGATCGCTCCGGCCGGCCAGGCGGGGATCTGGACCGGGCTCGCCGTCGCGGCGTACGCCCTGCCGGCGACCCTCGGCGCCGCCCTGCTCGCCCGGTTCGTGCGCCGGTTCAGCGGCGTACGCCTGGTGGCGGTCGACGCCTCGTTGCGAGCGCTGGTCCTGGGCACGATCGCGGCGCTGGCCGTCGCCGGAGTGCTCGGGCCGACCCTCTACGTGGCACTGCTCGCGGTGTCGTCGCTGCTGCACGCCTGGGGCAACGCGGGCGCGTACACGATGGTGGCCGAGGTGCTGCCCGAACAGGACCGGGTCACCGGCAACGCCCTCGTGTCGACCTTCACCCAGGCCGCGATCCTCGTCGGCCCGGCGCTCGGCGGACTGTTGCTGGCCACGGTCAGCCCCGGTTGGGTGATCGCCGCCGACGCGGTCAGCTTCGCGGTGCTGGCCGCGATCTGCTGGGCCACCGCGCCCGGGTACGCGTCCACGGTCACCGCCGCACCCGACGATTCCGCCGACGCGGCCGGTGGCTGGCGTACGCTGCGCAGCCAGCCGAAGCTGCTCGGCCTGCTCGCGGTGACCTGCGTGTTCTTCTTCCTCTACGGCCCGGTCGAGGTGGCGCTGCCGATCCACGTCGCGACCGAGGCGCACGCCTCAGCGAGTCTGCTCGGCCTGTACTGGACGGTGTTCGGCGTCGGCTGCACCGTCGGCGGGCTGGCCGCCGGATTCCTGCGCCACCAACCGTTGTGGCTCATCGTGATCAGCATCATCCTCGGCTGGGGCGCTGCCCTGCTGCCGCTCGGGCTCACGGACCGCGTCGCGCCGGGCTTGGTCGGCATGGCGATCGGCGGCCTGATCTACGGCCCGTTCACCGCGATCTGCACCGCGCTGTTCCAGCGGCTGAGCCCGCCGAGCGCGCTGAGTCGCGTACTGGCGGCGCGCAGTGCGCTGACCCTCCCGTCCACCGCACTCGGCGTGATGCTGGGCGGGCCGCTGGTCACCGCGGTCGGCGGCCGCCAGACATTGCTGATCTCGGCGCTGCTGACGATCACGTTCGGGGTGGCCGTCGCGGCGGTGCTCGGCATCGCCCACAGCGTCGGCCAGCGGCGAACGGTCGCCGAAGCCGCCTGACTGAAACCCGTTCGCCTGACCCGGCCGTCCGCCCCGCGACGGCCGGGTCATGCGCGTACAACCGCAGTGGCGCGTGGCGGTCGCGTCAGGCGGGTGTGGTGGCCGGTTGCTTGGCCGACCGGAAGTAGGCGCGGGCCGACGGCGCGAGCAGCAGCACGATGACCAGCACGGCGCAACCGAAGACCAGCGTGTTACGGATCGCGGTCAACACCGGCAGCCAATCCGGGTACGCCCCCAGCGCGGCGTCGAACAGCGCCTGAGCATCGAGCCGACGCAGGTCGGCATCGTTGGACCGGTCGAACATCGTCTGGAGCGCCGAGACCGCCGACGCGTTGCTCATCAGAATCGCCACGTTGCCGAGGATCACCACCGGCATCACGATCAGCGACACGATCCGCGCCGCCGGCCGTCCCGTACGCAGCCACCAGCCCAGCAGAGCGATGCCGAGCGCGATGACGACGGGAAAGACGATCGCCACGCCGGATTCGCGGAAGCTGAGATCGTTGTCGGCCAGTACGGAGACGGGCAGGCCCTGGGCGACGACTTCCTGTTCGGCCGCCGTCTGCACGTCGTCCCCGTAGACGAGCCCCAGCAGCGGAATGGTCAGGAAGGCCAGGGCGATCAGTAGGTTCGCGACGACGGCGATGCCGATCGCCGTCGGTCGCCGCGCGTACTCGGACATCGCAGTTCCTCTCGGGTAGCCGTCGCGCTGGGCGACGGACCGGCCTGAAATTGCGGTCCCAGTCTGGGATTCTCCTCGAAGCGGGATCAACGCGTTGTTTCGCAACGTGCGTTAACCCAGCGATCAACGGAGCTGCTCATGGAACTGCGTGACATCGAGATCTTCCTGACGCTGGCCGAGGAACTGCATTTCGGCCGGACCGCCGCGCGGTTGCACGTCACGGTGTCCCGGGTCAGCCAGGCCATCAAGAAGCAGGAACGGCTGATCGGCGGGCCGCTGTTCGTCCGCACCAGCCGGACCGTCACGCTCACGCCGCTCGGCGTACAACTGCGAGCTGATCTGGCCCTGGTCCACCACGAGCTGCGCGCGACGATGCAGCGCGCCAAGATGGCCGCGCGCGGCCTGACGGGCGTGCTGCGCGTGGGCCTGATTCCGGACGTCGCCCACGACCTGATGCCCGCCTGGGAAGCGTTCCGTGCCCGCCATCCGGACTGTCGGCTGGAGATCCGGTTCAACAGCTTCGTCGACCCGTTCGCGGCCCTCCGCAGTGGACAGATCGATGCGCTGATCGCCTGGCTGCCCGTCGAAGAGCCCGACCTGACCGTCGGCGCCGTCGTCTTCAGCGAACCGCGCGTCCTCGCCGTCTCCGCCGCCGGCACGCTCGCCGGCCGGAGCGAGGTCACTCAGGAGATCCTCGGCGACGGCCACCTCGTCGCGACCGGGCAACCGCACATCCCGGACTACTGGGAGGACGCCTACACCCCGTACGCCACCCCGAGCGGCCGCCCGGTCGACAACCGCCAGTACGTGACCGGATTCGAGGAGATACTGCGGCTGGTCAGCGCCGGTCAGATGATCCACCCGCTCGGTGCGCACGCCGCCCGCTTCTACGCCCGGCCGGACATCACCTACCTGGCGATACGCGACGCGCCGAGCCTGCGATGGGGGTTGGTGTGGCGCGAGGAGAATCCGCACGTCCGTACGCTCGACCAGATCTTCCGCAACCTCGGGACGCTCACCCGTTGATCAGCCCAGCGGCTTCGGCTTCACCCAGATCGAGGCGGGCGACATGTCGTAGCCGGGACCGTTCTCGAAGCCCGCGGTGGTCGGAATCGTGAGAGGAGCGGAGTGTCCACGGACAGCTGAAGGTGAACACCTGGTTCTTGGGTGGGCGGACCGACGGGATCCGGTTGGAAATCGACGGGCAGGCCCGCTTCGGCCAGGACAGCAGCGACCTCGCGGCCGCGCTGGCGGACCCGGTCAAGTTCGTCGTCCGACAGACGGCGTGGCAGGTCCGGGATCACGGCCATGGCAGCCACCGACGCCACCCCGGCTTCGCACCGCCACCTGAACGCGCGAGTACCCGCTGCGCGAGCCGCCGATCGCCGGCCCGGCAGCCTGGGGTGACGAGCATCAGATGGGCTACCGATGCCGCGATCGTCACGACGCGACTCTTCGACGCTTCGACTGTGGCATCGAGCCGAGCACGAACCAGGCCGTGGACCTCTTCGCGTACGGCGGGATCGCGGAAGGCCGCCGTCACGAGGGCGAACAATGCCGAGTCCGCAGCCCAGTCCTCCACCCCCAGCGCCAGATCGACCAGCACCTGCCGCCGGATCGAGTCCGTCCATGGCTCGTCCTCCTGATGCCGCAGGATCGCCAGGCAGACCCAGGGCTGCATCATCCGGTACCAATAGGTCGGCGAGACCGTGGCCAGATGCCGCCAGCGTGGGGTATCCGGAGGCGACGGCAGGTGCGCCAACAGGCCGAGGAGGTCCGGCAACGGCAGCTCGCCTAGTCGGCGCGCGGCGGCGTACCCCGCTAGCGGTGAGGGCCACGCCTCCTCGGCCGTCTCGTGCAACAGCTCAACGGCTTGGGCGGAGGGAGCCGGAGCCGACGCGACAGGCCGCCGGCCGTCGTAGCGCCAGATCGCGTACTTCCCTCGGTGAAGCGGAACCCTGATGTCCGGCTGCGGGAAGCCGACATAGTCGATCGGCGTACCGCCGACCACCCGCTGGAACGCCATCATCGCGCTGGCCGGTTCCGGTGCGGTCAAGGCAGTCCGCGTCATCGTGATGGTGTCGCCTTCCGCCCGCTGCCTTCCGATGTGGTCGGCCATCTCGCACACGGCCTCGCTCGGCATGGGCACCCAGTTCAGCCAGGGCCGCTTCCAACCGGCGAGGAAGACCAGCACCTCGATCATCGCGCACGGATGCGGATCATCGGCCACCGCCACCAGGCTCGCCACATCGCCCGTGGCCCGGAATCGCAGCGCCAACCGGGCGGCGTCGGCATGAGCGAACGTAGCGTCGTCGGCGAGCTTGCGAAGGTCGGCGTCGGCGTCTTCGGAGATCACGGTGCGCAGGATAACCAGCTGGCGACGGTCTCGCCGTCCCTCACGCCCACTGACGTCTGGGCGATCCAGCAGATGGTAGGCGGCCGGTCTGACAAAGCTGTGGCAGGCGGGTCGCTGGACCCGCCTGCCACGAGCCTCACTCGATGATCAGGTGCACCATGCCTTCGCTGTCGCTGCCGAGCGGTGCCGACGCGAAGGCGAGAGCCTTGATCGGGGCGGCGAGATCGCGCATCCGCGCGTCGTCGGCCGGGGCGAGATACTTCGGCAGGTCGACGTAGACGAGCAGATCCGGGTGGCTCGGCAGCCCTTCGATCGCCTTCTGGAACAGCGGCGAACTGGAGAGTTTCGCCGTCGCGGTGTAGCCGTCGGAGACGGCCTGGACGGTGTTGCCCGTCACGGTGACCGTCAGCTGCATCTCCAGCGACTTCAGCGCCGCCGCCACGTCCGCCGAGGCGGCCGCGTCCTTGGTTCGCAGGGTCGCGGACAGCATGGGCACTTCGCCCCGCACCCCCGTCACAGCGAACGCCAGGAACGAGGAGTCGAGGGCCTTGATCGCCTTCGAGAAGTCCGGGGCCTTCGCGAACTCGGCCTGGATCTCCGCGATCTGCTTAGGGTCCAGCCCTTCCAGATCCTCAGGGTCCAGGGTGGTCGGGCCGAAGAAGCCGTCGAGGCCCTCCGGCACCTTTCCAATCGCGGCCGACCCCGCGACGATGGCGTCGGCGGAGAGGCCGCCGACCGCGGCGATCAGGTCGGCGGCTGGTGGGGCCACCATCGTCGCGGCCGCTCCGAAGGTGCGGTAGCGAACCTCCACGCCGTCGTCGGTCGCGCTGGCGCCGACAACGAGGGTCCCCTGCTGCTTTCCAGTCAGGCC
Organism: Hamadaea sp. NPDC051192; assembly: GCF_040682475.1. Taxonomy (NCBI): domain Bacteria; kingdom Bacillati; phylum Actinomycetota; class Actinomycetes; order Micromonosporales; family Micromonosporaceae; genus Hamadaea; species Hamadaea sp. NPDC051192. The sequence goes on along the minus strand of NZ_JBFBAZ010000012.1, from coordinate 18,614 downwards.
GGGTACGCCGAAGAACATGTCCGACGAGATGAACTCCTCGGCGAGGACGTCTTCGGGGATTTCCTCTTCGTCCATACCGAGGTCCGTCAGCTGCGACATCATCATGGCGGTCATCGCCTCACCTGCCTCGGCGAGGTCGGCGTACGCGTGGGCGAAGTGCTCTTCCGGCAGCCATTTCACGGCGTCGGCGTACGCCTGGACCCCGGCCAACGGGGTGGCCTGGGCCGCTGCGTTCGCCGCCTCGGCCGCGGCCTGGGCGTCACGCGTACCCCTTGCTGTGACGACGTAGCCGTCGCCGACGACGAAGCCGAACTTGCCCGAGCCTTCGCGGCCCCGCAGACGTTCCAGGCCCTCGCGAGCTTTGCGATCGTCGCGGCTGGCCGCCACGAGCAGCGTGTACGCCTCCGTGTCGTGCACCCAAAGCGCCGCACCGAACCGGCCGCCGAGCCACGGGGTGACGTCGTTGGTGAGGTCCTTGTCGTCCACCCGCACGTCGCCGTCCGCGGTGAACGCGACGACGTCGCCGGGCGTGATCTCGGCGGCTTGCGGGCCGGCCGCCGCCATCAGCGTCAACCCGGCCCAGCCGCCGATGCCGAGCAGCAGGGCGAGAACGAGGGTGCCGACGAGCAGCACGGGACTTCCCCGTACCCGACGCCTCATCCATGCGGATCAGGGTTGTGCATGCTTCCGAGGGCTTCGGAAGCATGCACAACCCTGATCTGGTCGCAAAGGCTAGGCGCGCATGACGGTCGCGATGGGAATCCGTGCGGCCCGGATGGCGGGGATCAGGCCGCCCAGCAGCCCGGCCACCAGCCCGGCGAGGATGCCGGCCATTCCGGCCTGCCACGGGAAGTCCATGTGGGCGAGGACCGGTTCCCGGCCGCCGAGGATGCGGCCGACGATCTTGAGGCATACGGAGGCGACGCCGATCGCTGCCGCCGCGGTGAACAGCCCGGTCAGCAGTGTTTCGGCGAGGACGATGCCGGCCAGGAGGGATCTGGGGGTGCCGACCGCTCGGCGGAGTGCGAATTCCTCGACGCGTTCGCCGACGGTGGCGAGGCCGACGTTGAGGATGCCGGCGATGCCGATGAGCAGGACCAGTCCGGCGATGCCGAGGAAGATCAGCCGGAACATGGCCAGCTGGCCTTCGATCTCCTTCTTGGACTGGATCATGTTCGAGCTGATCTGGTCGCTGGTCAGTCCGTCGGCCAGCAGGCGCCGCTTCAGGATCTGCTCGACGTCGTACGCGTCCGGCGTACGCAGGACTTCCATCCCGCCGAACAGGCCCTGGGTGGTCGTCGGAACCCAGTTCGTCAGCTCATCCGCCCGCACGTACGCCGCCGGCTGATCCCGCCCGTCGTCGACGACGCCGATGATCCGCGGGGTCGGGTTGGCCTTGGCGCCACGGATGCGCATCTCGGCCGGAATCTGGTACCGGCCGAATCCGATGGCGGCGGCCTTGTTGACGACGACACGCGGGGCCAGCGACGGCGGGCCGGTGAAGTCGAGCCATTGCCCGGCGACCAGTTGGTACGGGCGGAACGGCCGCACGTCGCCGGTGAGCCCGGTGAGGCTGAGTTCGATCGCCGCGCCGGTGGGCATCTGTTCGGCCTGCTGCTGCGGCGGAACCTCCTTGCAGTAGCCCTGCGCGTCGCAGAAGAACTGGCCACGCCCCTGCGGCCCGAAGTCGTACGGCTGGTCGAGCGGAGCGCCACCGGGATTGATCGGATTGACGCCCGGTTCGCCGATGATCGCGCTGACGGCGAGGGCGCCGACGGCGTCCGTACGCCCCTTGAGCGTGTCGAGGGTGAGCGAGATGGCGTGCTTCTCGTCCGGCAGCCACATCTGGATGGTGCCGTCCTTGCCCATCATCAGTTCGATGTTGGCCAGCGCGGCTCGGTTGGCCGTCTCCGCTCCGGCTTGCACCACGACGACGGCGAGCACGCCGAGGAACAGGCTCACGATCGACAGCAGCGTCCGCGTCTTGCGGGCGCGGATTCCCTGGACGCCGATGATGAGGGCGGATCGCAGCCGCCCGGAGAACCGCCTCACGCCAGAACCCCCGCATCCTCGGTGTGCAGTACGCCTTCCGAGAGGCGTACGACGCGTCCCATGCGGCGGGCGTGATCCCAGTCGTGCGTCACGAGGACCAGCCCGCAGCCCAACTCCGTGGTCGCGTGCAGGACGTCGATCACGAGGTTGCCGGTCTCGGTGTCGAGCGCGCCCGTCGGCTCGTCGGCGAGCAGGACCTTCGGCTGCCGGACCAACGCCCGCGCCACCGCGACCCGCTGCTGTTCGCCGCCGGACAGCCGGGCCGGCCGATGCTTGGCCAGGTGCGCGATGCCGACCTGTTCCAACGCCGCCATCACCTTCGCCTTGCGGTGCCGCCGGGGCAGCCAGCCCTGCCCGTTCACCAGCGCCATCGCCACGTTCTGCGCCGCGGTCAGATGTTTGAGCAGGAAGAACCGCTGGAACACGAAGCCGAACTCGGCGCTGCGCAGCGCGGCCGCCTTGCGCTCCCGCAGCTTGGTGATGTCCTTGCCGTTGAGCAGGTACTGCCCGCCGTCCGGCCGGTCGAACAGGCCGATCAGGCTGAGCAGGGTGCTCTTGCCGGAGCCCGAGCGACCCAGGATCGCCACGCTCTCGCCGGCGTGGACGCTGAGGTCCACTCCCGACAGGATGGTGCGCGGCTCCTGCTGCCCCTTGAGCGTCTTGGTGACGCCGGTCAGCTCGATCAGCGCGGTCACTTGGTCACCACGGCACCGGGTCCGCCCTGTTCACCGGTGTTCTGCGCGGGCGGGAGGTCCGGCCCGGGAACCATCACGGTGTCGGCCTCGGTCAGCCCGGACTTGATCTGGATGACCTTCCCGTCGGTGAGCCCCAGCACCACTTCCCGGGTCTCGTGGGTCCCATCCGCGCGTACCACTTCGACCTGGCCTTTGCCCTGACCGCCCGCGACCGCCTCGACCGGCAGGACCAGCGCGTTGGTCGCGCGCTCGGTGACCACCTCGATGGTGACCGCGGCGCCGTTGATGAGTTTGACCGAGGCCGGCGCGGTGCAGACGACGCGCATGCCGGTCGGTTCCGACGGCGGGGTGTTCTGCTGCGGTTCCTTGACCACCGGCGGCGTGGACGGCGACGCGGTCGGATCAGGCTGCTGAGCCGGCGGGTCGGGAATGACCCCGGCCGGCAGCGCGGCGATCGTGCCGAGCACCTGGCAGTCGAACGGGCCGGGACCGTTGGTGATCTGCGCGCGGACCGTCGACAGCGCCCCGGAGATCTTGTAGGCCTGCGCCCCGTCGATGTCGGCGACGATCCCGTAGCCGACGTGCTTGGCGGAGACGATCGGCATCCCGGCCTGCACTGTGGACCGATCGTCGGCCAGCCGTCCCGTGAAGATCGCCCCGGCCGGCACGTTCACGACGTGCGACTTGCCCTTCGCCACGACCGTGGCCACCTTGGTCGCCTTCTTCGGGGTGCTCGTCGGCGTCGTCACCGTCACGTACCGGACCTGCCCGGTCACCGGCGCGACCAGCCCGAACACCGGGTTGACCGTGACCTTGCCGGTGAGGCTCACCCGGTTGGCCAGGTCTTGGCGGGTGGGTTTCGCGGTCGTCACGATCGTCCCGCGCTGCGTCAGACTCGGCGTGTCGGTCTGCTCGCCACTGTTGGAGCACGCGGCGGTCACCGCGAGCACGGCCAGGGCCGTGAAGATTCGCTTCAGCACAATCGATGGACGCATTTTTCGCTCTCCACGTTGCCCTTGAGAATGGCTGACTTTAGTCAGATACTTTTCCGCATGGAGCAGGTCACCGGTCGCATCCGGGAGTTCAATCGCTACTACACGCAACGAATCGGCGTGCTCACCGACCATTACCTGGGCCCACGCTCACTCGGCGAGGCCCGCCTGCTCTACGAACTCTCGCGCGACGCCGATGTCCGTTCCGTCCGGACTCGACTCGGCCTCGACTCCGGCTACCTCAGCCGCCTGCTGCGCGCGCTGGAACGCCAAGACCTGCTCAAACTCGACCGCCACCCGGACGACGGCCGCGCCCGGATCGCCGTCCTGACCAACGCCGGCCACGCGGCCGTGTCAGATCTAGACACCCGCTCCGACGAATCGGTCACCGCGCTCATCGACCCGCTCACGCCTGACCAGCGCAAACGCCTCGCTGACGCGATGGAAGAGGTCCAGCGCCTCCTGCGGCTCGCGGCCGTCCAGGTCCAGCCCGTCGCCGCCGGATCCGCCGTCGCTCGCTCTTGCCTCCACGCGTACGCCGAAGAGCTGTCCCGTCGTTTCCCGGAGGGGTACGGCCCGGACGACCTCCTACCCGCAACCGCGTTCGCCCTCTTCCTCGTGGCGTCGGACGGAGTCTCACCCGTGGGCTGCGTAGGACTTCGCCCGCTCTCCGCGACCACCGCGGAAATCAAGCACATGTGGGTGAGCCCGTCCGCCCGGCGCCTCGGAGTAGGACGGCGACTGCTGGCCGCCCTGGAATCCCACGCCGCCACTCTCGGCTATAGCGAACTGCGCCTGAACACGCACGAAGCACTACCCGAAGCCATCGCGCTCTACCAAGCCCTCGGGTACGCCGAGATCCCTCCGTATGGTGACGACTTGCACGGCCAGCGCTTCTTCGCCCTCCCCCTCCCCCCGCCCCCTCCCCGTCCTCTCCCCGTTGATCATGGAGTTAACTGTGGTGTCGACGGTGTGGCGGCACCGGAAACCCCATGATCAACGCGCGCATCGGCGTGATGGCCGCGTCCGGGGCGGGAGGCGGAGGGGCGGGGCGAAGGGGGGCCGCGAACGGTCGGCGGGTCTGCAAGAATCCACGATCATGGAATTCGCAGACGTCATCCGCCGCCGGCGAATGGTCCGCCAGTTCGAGGATCGCCCGCTCGCCCCCGAGATCGTGGAGCGCATCCTCGCCAACGCGCTGCGCGCCCCATCCGCCGGCTTCGCCCAGGGCTGGGAGTTCCTCGTGCTGACCTCGGCGGAGGATCGCGCTCGGTTCTGGCCGTTCGTCCAGAACCAGGTCCGGTACACACCCGCCACGATGAACGCACCGCTCGTCGTCATCCCCCTCGCCCACAAGGCGCGCTACCTCGAGCGGTACGCCCAACCCGACAAGGGCTGGACCCTGGAGAACGCGGAGCAGAAGTGGCCGGCGCCGTACTGGTACATCGACGCCGGAATGGCGACCATGCTCATGCTGCTCAGCGCAGTCGACGAGGGCTTGGGCGGCTTCCTGTTCTGGATCATGCCGCCCTCCGAGATCTCCAACGACCCGGGCGCCGTCCCAGCTCACCTCGACGCGTTCCGCGCGGAGTTCGGCGTACCCGCCGAGTATGACCCGATCGGAGCGGTGGCGATCGGCTACCGAGCCCCCGACCTCCCACCCCAAAACCCTCAACTCGCCGTACGCCGCCGCACCGTCGCCGACGTCGTCCACGAGGGGCAGTTCGGGCAGCGCTGACCTGGAAGTTTGGGAGCTTTTGTCCGGCTAGACAATAGCCTGGCTCACATTCCCGCACCGCCGCGATACCGATTGGAGATCCCACTCAACCGCATGCTAAGGTTTCACCCGTTGCCAACGAGCGCCGCTAGCTCAACTGGCAGAGCAGCGGACTCTTAATCCGCGGGTTCGGGGTTCGAGTCCCTGGCGGCGCACCACAGCCTAGCTGGCCTTTCGTCGAAAGTCGAATGGCCAGCTTAAATGCGTTGGCTCGTGTGAGTCACATGTGAGTCAGACCTTCTGACTCACCGATTTTCCGGTTTCGCCACGTCAAGCGGTCGCACCGGGCCAAACGCATGAGATCAGCCGATCAGGCTTGGGTGCGCCCCACGGGACTCGAACCCCGAACCTTCGGATTGAGTGTCCGCTCCTGTTAGTTGAGGAGAAGACGGTGACTCGATCCCCCGAGGGAACGAAGTTCGTACAGCAACAAGATCAGCCGGGTGTCGTCTACCGGCGCTGCGGCTGCCGTGGCGAGGACGGCAAGCAGCTGGGTTTCAGCTGCCCGAAGCTCGACCAGGACGTATCGCATGGCCGCTGGTACTTCGCGGTCCAGGTCGACGGCGTCGACGGCCGGCGTACCCGGATCCGCAAGGGCGGGTTCGCCACCGAACCCGACGCCAGAAAGGCCATGGCACAGCTGCAGTCGCTACCCAGCGCCGAGGCGGTCGCCCGGACGTGGACGGTCGGCCGGTGGCTGCGGTTCTGGCTGGCCGAGTTGGAACGCCACGAGGCGGTGCGGGCGTCGACCCTGGCCGGCTACCGGCGGGTGGTCAACGGCTACCTGATCCCGGAACTGGGCCATATTCGGGTGTCGAAGCTGCGCACGAAGCAGGTGCAGCGGGCATTGGACCGGATCGGATCGCGGCGCACCCGCACGGGGAGGTTGATCGCGGCGAGCACGGTGCATGGGATCCGGGCGGTGTTGCGTAGCGCGTTGAGTCACGCGCGCCGCAACGGTCTGGTCGGGTTCAATGCGGCGTGGCGGATCAAGACCCCGACCGGTGTCCGGGCGTATCCGGTGGTGTGGACGCCGGCGCGGGAGCGTGAGTGGCGGCTGCATGGGGTGCGGCCGCGGGTGGCGTGCTGGGATCTGCCGCATCTGGGCCGCTTCCTGGAGGCGGTGCAGGATGGTCGGCTGTTCGCGTTGTGGTGGCTGGTCAGCCTGCATGGTTTGCGGCGGGGGGAGCTGGCCGGGTTGCGGTGGCAGGATGTGGACCTGGTCGGCCGGGAGTTGACGGTGCGCGAGCAGGTCCTGGTCATCGGCGGCGTCGTTCGGGTCGGGCTGACGAAATCGCAGGCCGGTCGTCGCACGGTCGCGTTGGACGAGACGTCGGTAGCGATCTTGCGCCAGTATCGGCGGGAACAGGCCCGGCTTCGCGGCGGCGCGGTGGACGTCCTGGACCCGGTGTTCACGCATGTGGATGGTCGGCCGGTGCGCCCGGATTGGATCACCCGCGAGTTCCAGCGCCGGCGTGCTGATCTCGGGCTGCCGCCGGTGCGGTTGCACGACATCCGGCACGGCTCGGCCAGTGCCGCCGGGGCGGCCGGGGTCGCGTTGAAGCAGACGTCGCACGACCTCGGGCATTCATCGGTGATCACGACCGCCGACATCTACCAGCACGTGTATCCCGAGACCGGGCACGCCGAAGTCGCGAAAACGGCGGCGCTGATCTTGCGGCATGCGAAGCTGCGCATGAGCTCCGGTGGCGCCTCCCAGGCGTAGAAGATTCAGTTCGCCGGTAGTCCGATGGGATGGATCCGGGTGACGGCCGACATGGTGGTGTGCGGAGGCGGTTAGCGTGTCCGGTGTGGCCGAACTGCACACCACCAAACGGGTCCGGGAGCTGGCCGCTGTGCTGCGTGAGGCGGTCAGCGAGCAGGGTGGTGACCTACCGGGCGGGGACTATGTGGAGCGTCTCGTGGCCGAGCGGGCCACGATGGTCAGCCAGCAGATGGGCCTCACACCGCGGACGGTGATGACCAACTACATGACACCGGCCTTGGTTCGCGAATGGGGCACGAGTCTGGCCGCGCAGATGCGCGATGCGGAGCTGACCGCGCACGACACCGCGCCGGTGACCGTCGAGCAGCGTGACGGGCTGCTGGTGCTGGCCGCGTTCGGGGTGTGCGGCATGCTCGCGGTCCACAACGCCGACCGGCGCGAGCACACCGACCCGCAGATTGTGGCCAAAGACGCCGCCGACTCGACGGTGCAAGTCGCTGTTCCGATGCACGAGGCCAACGGTCAGCCAGTCGAGATCGGCGGGCTCACCGTCGTCGTGGCCCGCAAGGTGATCGGCATGACCCTCGAAGCCCTGCGGAAAAGCTGGTGGGACTGCACCTGCGAACAACCCCACCGGCCGGACGGCGGCTGTGCGCTGCAGGACCGGCTCGAACACGACCTGGCGACCCTGGGCGGGTGGATCAACCGCGACGAGGCTGTCTAGGCGCAGTGGCCCCCTCGCTGTCATCCTCACGGAGGTGTTGTAACAGCCACCTGGGCTCTCCGCTGGGCAGCGCCGTTGGCGTCACAGGCCTGTCCGAATGGTCGACACCGCAGACCAGAGCAGGACACTCACGGCCACGGCTCCCGCGCCCACCCCGGCGACCAGCCGCCGCGAAACTGGCTGCCGACGAAGCCGGAGCACGACGCCGATGCCGACAAAAGCCAGAACGATCTGGACGAGTGAGGGCACCAGTTTGCCGAGATCGAACGCGTCCAGTGGGCCCTGGTAGATCGACCTGACGTGGACGAGCGTGAAGACGGCTTCGCCGCAGAGCAGCGCGAAGCTCACCCCGATTGCAGCCGATCCGAGCCGCACGGATGAATTGCGGGCGAGCCATCCCAGCCATCCGATGAACCCGCCGCCGACCACCGCGCTCGCGGCCCAGAACAGCAGTGACCGCACCACCGACGACAAGCCCGCAGACGGGCCTATATCGAGCTCGGCATATACCGGATCGACCCACCCACGGCGGCCGATCACAACAATGAGCCCGTAATACGTGATCACCGCGATCGTGAGGGTGAGCCCGGCGAGTTTCGCCGAGGCCCCTGCCCGGCTGGCTACCGACCCGATCAGCAGACCGGCGAAGCCCCAGGCGAAACCCGAACTGAAGAACGGATTGAGGTAGGCGGCCAGGTGTTCACCGCTCACGTCCGGAATGACGGCGACTGCACCAAGCCCAACACCGACAGCCGCGCACATGATCGCTTTCAAACTGCTGTCTTGGAGGGACAGCGCAACATTAGACGGGACAGCCACGCGGCCTCCATAGGCGGTCGAGATCGATGATCTGCTGGACGTGTGTCTGGCCGTCCGGGCGGCGACCTCGTCGGGATCGTATCTGCCACTGTCCTTCAGCTCTGCTGTCCGGCACCTGTTGCTTTGCCCCGCCGGCAACTTCCTGTTGAGGACGAGGCGGCGGAGGAGGCCGTACGTGAGGGGTTCCGCGATCGCGTGAGCAACCCGGGCACGGTGCACTCCAGGACTTCGCAGGCATCGCTTCATCGCGGACGCGAGATCTCGCTGACCAGCACATCCGGGCGGTCGCTGACGTTGGAGACCAACACGCAGCGTGCCATGGTCATCCTCCGCCCGGAGGATGACCCAGGCGAGCACGCCGCCACGCCGGCCGTCGAGGGCTACAGCGGCGGATATGCGCCGGCCAACGGGCAGCACGACGAATAGCCCCGACGAAGACGCCGTCCTCCTAGAAGACGCTCTCGAGATCATCGCTCGCAGAGCGCCAGCTCGCGTGGTACGTGCTGCCCCTAGCCTGCCGACGAGCGATGGTCATGCTGGTCGCGAAACCTCGCGCACTCACCCGCGCGGCTCGATTGCGGCCTTGACCTGAGGACTGCGTCCACCCAGAATCTCGGCGTGCAGATCCACACTGAGGATCGCGTGGTGCTGACCGTGATGCGCGACCGCGACGACTACCGCAAGGTCGGCACCATGCTGAGTTTCGGCGTGTGGGGCCGCTGGCAGTCGTTGGCTTTCTCCTTCCTGGTGTTCGCGATGTTGACGAGCTTGCTGGCCGAGCAGATCGTCGGCGCCATTACGTTGGGCGTGGTTGGCCTCGGCGCGCTCGTGCTCTTCCTGACGGGCGCCGCACGCGCGTTGCGTGCTTTGCCGGACTGGGCGTTCGCGCCGACCACCTTCACCGTTTCCGCGGAGGGCGTCCAGATGGAAAGCCCGGCGGCGCGGCGGGCGGCAAGCTGGGCCAGCCTGCAGTACGCGCGCAAGCTGTCCGTCGCGTATGTGTTCGCCGGTCCAGGCCAGACGCCCATCGCCTTGCCCCGCCGTCAACTCACCACCGAGGATGAGGCTGCGCTCGACGCCGTCCTCGATCGGTATCGCGATCGCCTGGGCGACCCAAGTGCGGTGTTCTCCACGACGCCAGCCGCAGGTTGATCACGGACGGCGTCCGGGAGCAGAGTCAGCCGACGCGCGTGAGATGGTTGCCGGCGTGATCGAGTCTTGGACAATCGAGGGCGAGCCGGTCGGGCCGCCGACGCAGCTGCATGAGAAGATCCGGGCCCGGATCGCAGGCGGCCAACTTGAGATGTCGCTGGCCAGCACGTCGGGGCGGTCGCTGAGGTTGGTGACCAACACCCAGCGCGCGATGGTGATCCTGCGAGGGTACGAACTTGACGAGGGCGAGCAACGCCGCCACACCTGGCACCCAGGGTTACAGCGGCGGATACGTGCTGGCCAACGGGCAGCACGACGAGTACCCCGACGAGGACACCGTCCCCCTTACAGAGGCTCTCAGGATCGTCGCCGCCATCGTCCTGACAGGGTCACCGCCGGACGGCACGGTCTGGGTGGTCGACCGCTGACCTCCGTACGCCGTTACCCGCGGTCAGGGGAACACCTGTACGGCGACTGGGCCGTAAGCTGCTCGCTCATGCGGATCCCCGACGCGACACCGATCGTCGTGACGGCGATGCTCGGACACCGGTCGCAGTGCCTGTCGGCCGCTGAGGGCACCGTCCGGCTATGGAATCCGTCAAAAGGCCCCTCGTCGGGGACGACGTTCGCGCCGCAGACGTCGTTCGGAGGTCCCACCACTGTTGCGATCGCCGAATCGCCGGACGGACGCATTGTGGTCGGCGGGTCGGCCGGCTACGGCTTGTGGCGGTGGAATCAGACGACCGGCGAACCGATCGGAAAGCCGATCACGGACTGGGCATTGCGTGGCATGCCGCCGCGCCTGCCGATGGCCGTGGTCGCCGGGTCGTCGGGCCCGGTGATCGTGGTCGGCTGTGACGACGGCTACTTGCGGAGTTGGAACGCCATGGATGGTTTGCCGGCCGGCGAACCCCGGCCGGCACACGACCAGCCGATCTGGTCCCTCGCTCTGGTCGACGGCGGCGACGCCGGTCCGCTCTTGGTCAGCGGCGCCGCTGACGGCCTCGTGAAAGCCTGGAACCCGGTCACCGGCCAGCCGGTGGGTATACCGCTGGGAAGATGCGGTATCCCGGTTGCTGTGTTCTCCGCCGGGCCCGGTCTGGTCGGCGTCGCCAGCGCCAGAGGGAACGTCCACGTCGGCGATCTGTCGACCGGACTGCGAGTAACGAAGAGCTTCGGCACCGGCTGGCAGCCGGCGCCGGGACAGCCGTGGTTTCCGGGCGATGTCGCGTATGCCTGTGGAATCCTCGCTACTGCGGTCGTCGACACCGTGCACCGGTGGAATCCGTTGACCGGCGAACCAACGGGTGACCCGATCGCCGTCGGCGACCGCGTCAGCGCGCTCACTACCGTCTACCGTGGCGGCGGTGGGCCGATGCTGCTGGTGGCCACGGAGGACACACGCGTGCAGCAGTTCGACCTGGTCACCGGCCAGCAAGCCGCGGCCGCGGTGCATCCGCATGCCGGGAACCCGAATCGGGTGGACGTCGTACGCGTCGGCCGCGAACAGATCACGCTGGTAGTCGAAACCCGAAGCCGGATCGTCAGCTTCGATGCACGTTCGGGACAGCTGTTAGGCGTCCTTAGACGTATGGGCTGGTTCGGAGTTGCCGTCGCCGGGCTTGCCGACGGCAGCACAGTGGTCGTGGGAGCCGATGAGGACGGCATCGTCCGTGTCGCCGTACCGGAGTTGACCGTCTGCGACCCGACGCCGGATGAGACGCCGATGACGATCTGGGATGTGGCAGCGGTGACCTTGCCCGCTGGGCGAATCGTGGTCGCTGGTGCTGGGCATGACTGGCTTGTGTATCGGTGGGATGCTGCGACCGGCCGATCGCTGGGAGAACCGTCGGCTGGCCATCCCGTCAGCGTGAAGGTGGTGGCCGCCGCAGTGGTGGACGGTGTCGCGACGCTGTTCTCCGGCTGCGAAGCCGGACAGGTACGCCGCTGGGACGCCGCCACCGGCCAACCGTTGGGCGAACCACTTGCCAGCGGCCTTGACCATATGAGCGGTTTGACCGTCGTCCGCACCAATGCCGGGCAGCACATCCTCGTCGGGTTCGACCTCGACGGTGTCGTGCACTACTGGGATGCCAGCACCGGCACGTTGATCTGGTCCGGCGACGGAATGACCCCGATGTCGCACCTGCTGCACACCTATCAGGACCGGGCAGGCCACACCGTTCTCGTCTATGTCATCACCGAGAGCAGCGTCGGCGAAGGACTGGGGCGCTGGGACGTCGAAGCCCGACGTGTCGTACCAGAGCCGCTGCCGGACGGCACGTGCGCGGTGTACAACGACGGCGACCACATCATGCTTGCCCGGTGCACTACCGACGGCGCGCTCATCATCGAGCCACTGGAATAGCCTGCGCTTGTGCTGCCGTGGACGACCACCTTGGCAGGTTGGAGCTCGCAGACGTTACCGCACCCCGGGGGCACAGGAACTCCGTCTGGACCGTCACCGGCCTATGGCGAATTCTTGCCCGCCCTGGGGACGCCGGTGAACGGGTTCTGGTCAGCCGGTGGCGTCCGGCAACTTTCCACGGGGCCTAAAGCGTGAGGATGGTCTGACGCGGTGCCATAGGAAAGCGGGTAAGGGGTGGATCGTCAGCTCGAGGAACAGTTCGAAGCCTTCGTCCGCGCCCGTTACCACCGGTTGTTCCGGATCGCGTTCCTGCTGTGCGGCGACCGTGGGCATGCCGAGGACGCGGTGCAAACGACGTTGGCCAAGACCTTCCTGATCTGGCCACGACTTTCACGGTCGGGCGAGTTCGACAACTACGTGCGCAAAATCCTGATCAACTGGCTGATCAGCAGCCGCCGGCGCAGATGGTGGTCAGAGACCCCGCACGAAGGGTTCGACCTTCTACCCGGTGGCGATCCCTACGACGGGGCCGATGATCGCGACGCGCTGCGCCGCGCGCTGATACTCCTGCCGGCCCGGCAGCGTGCGGCGGTGGTGCTGCGCCACTACGAGGACCTCTCCGAAGCCCACGTCGCCCAGTTGCTGGGATGTTCGGTCGGGACCGTCAAGAGCTTGACCTCGCGGGGTCTGGAGCGGCTGCGATCACAGATGACCGCACCGGTGGTACTGGCGGGACGGAAGGAGACAGCTACGTGAAGATCGACGACGTGGAGGACGTACGGCTTCGGCTGGCACAACTGGCCGAGTCACAGTCCCCCAGCGACGGCGAGCCCGTACGACAGGTACGCAGGCGGGCGGCCCGTCTGCAACGCCGGCGAGCCGCCGCCGTCCTGTCTGCGCTGGGGGTACTGGTGGCGGTACTCGGTCTACGCCAGTTGCTGATCGGTGGGGGTCCCATGCCGGTAACAGCACCGGACGGCCCGTTTCTGGGCTGGGCCGTAGCGGGCCACACCACGCAACCCGACCTGGTCGAGCGCGCCGTTCGGGTCTGGATCTCGGCCACAAGCCCGCAGCGCACGGCACCGGTGGCAGCGACCGACGTGCACGTGCTGCTGGCCGACGACGACACCGCGCTCGGGGCAGTCTTCGTCATGGAGGCTCGGATCAACGATGAGCCACGCCTGGCGATCGTCACCTCCTCGACAGACGACCCCAACACTTTGGTCCTTCGCGCGGACCGTCCGGCACCCGATCCCACGAGCCGGGTCGTCAGCTTCGTCAGCGCCCGCATGGGCACCCGCGGCGGGCTGGGCTCAGTGGCGTGGGCCATCGCGGTCGCCGCACCCGGAGTGACCCGGATAGCGGTAACGTCCACGACAGTGGACGACGTCTACGACGACGGCGGAGGCGAGGCTCGCCGGTATGTGATCACGCTGCTGCCGGTCTCGGCGACCCCGCTGACCACAACCGTCACCGCCTACCACGGCCGGGACAAGGTCACACACGAGCGAATCCAGGGCGGTGCACCAGGTGACGCGGTCGCTGTCCCTGCCGCTGTGCTGCAGGTTTCCGACGATCTCATCAGCATCGACGTGACCGGGATCCCGGCGGCGCAGCCCGGTCAGCTGATCGCCACACCGGACGGTCTGGTCGGCCGCATCGAGTCCATTCACGACCGTATCGCTTCGGTGCTGCGCGCCACCGCCGCCGGCTTCGCGATGACGGCACGCACGAGCCTGAGCAACTACACCGGTAGCCTGCACGGAACCAACGCAGGCATCGTGTTTAGCGAGGTGGACGCCGACGCACCCGTGCTGGCCGGCAACCGGATCGAAGTCGACGACCCCTCTCAGCAAGCCCCCGCTGTCGGCGCGATCACCGTCGGCCGAATCAGCCATCAGACCGGCACAGGCGAAGCCCGCTCGTTCAAGGTGACACCGTCGGCAACCGTAGGGCAGGAGGTCTTCGTCCTCATCCCCGGTGCGATCACCGACAGTTGAACCGACGGCAGTCCCTCCTATCGCGGCGACAGCTCGCCGGGGTTGTGGCTCGGCCTGTCCATCGCGGCCACCCTGTTCTGCTGCACCCCGCTGGGCATCGTCGGCATCGTCTTCTCGGCGATGGCGATGGACGCCAACAGCCGCGGCGACCACGGGCTGGCCGAGGCGCGGACCGAACGCGCCAAGAGTTGGACATTATGAAGGGTCAGCCTGGGTGTGCTGATCATCATCCTTCACGTCTGCCTCCGGGGGAGTCGGGCGAGCAGCCGCGACTATGAGGACTGCCCTGCGGCGACAGCCGGTCAGGCGAGGCGACGCTGCCGCGTCATAATGATCAGCAGCCAGCCGAGCAGCAGGAGCGCCACGGCACATGGCAAGCAGGCAACCGAGCTACACCCGTGTCTAGTCTCTCAGCGCGGTTGCCACGTCAAGCCGCGCGGCCATGAGGGCCGGCGCAGCCGCACCGGCCAGCGCCGTGATAATCGCGGCAGCTACACCCCAGACGGCCGCGCTCTGAGGGAACGCGGGTGCAGCAAGAGCCGTCGCAGGATCGATCTGCGTGGGTAGCCACCAGTTGATGACGGCGATTCCTGAGGCAACTGCGATCGCGGCTGCGAGTATGCCTGGCACTAGAGCCGCTAGGAGCATCTGTGCGAGGATCGCGGATCTTGTTGCGCCGAGTGCGCGGCGCACGACAAGTTCGCGGGTTCGTTCCGCGACGCTCGCGAGGCCGATGTTGAGAATGCCGAGTGCGGCGATGATCAGCGTGAGTGCGGCGATGATGAGGAATGCCTGTTGCTGAGTTCGCAGGCGGGAGCGTAACCCCTCGATGCCGTCGGCACGCGCGATGCGGTCTGGCAGCTTCCCGCCGGACGCAGCTGCCATCTGGTCGGCGATAAGTTGCAGAGTGGGCAGGTCCGCCGTGGGGCTATGCAGCAGGACGGTGGTTTGTCGGCCTTGCAGCGTGGTCGGTCTGGCGTTAAGGACTGCGATGAGGGGCAGATATACGCGGGGGTTGCTGTCTCCGTCCGCAATGACGCCGACGACGTGTGCGGGTATCGGCGGCTGCTGTTTGGTGGTCAGCGTCGACAGGCTGGTGCCGACGCCTCCCCAGCGGCGGGCTCCAGCAAGGTTCATGACGAGCTCGATGGGCGTGTCGGAATTCGTCAGATACCAGCGACCGTCAAGCAACTGCAGCCGTCGGACAGCGGCTAGGTCGCCTGCCACCATGGTGAGCGTCTGGAACGTCATTGGACCCTGGGGTTGGCCCGGCGACGACGGAGCCAAAGCGGTTCCTCCAGTTGGCTCGACAATGATGGCGTAGCCTCCACCCGAATGTGTCAGCGGCGCTGCGGCTTGACCGGCAGCACGAATTGCCTGCGGTGTTGCTCCTGGCAGCTCCAGCGTGGCCTGAGCGGTCATATCGCGGCCGTGTGCCTGCTCGGCTGCCGCGACGAAGCTATCCTCCACGACCTGCGAGATCGTAAAAATCGCAACAATGGACGCGACGCCGAGGAGAAGGCTCACTGCGCTGAGCAGTGCGCGGCCCGGATGAGCACGCAGCTCGGACGCCGCGTGGCCGAGCGTTCTGGCACCGATCATGCGCTGACCAACTGCCCGTCGGTCAAGGTCACGATGCGATCGGCCCGTTGCGCGACCTGTAGGTCGTGCGTCACTATCACCAACGCGGTCGACCGGTCGCGGGCGGTAGTGAAGAGGGCATCGAGCACGATGTCGGCCGTCTGAGTGTCCAGTGCACCGGTAGGCTCGTCGGCCAGAACCAATGATGGACGTCGTACGAGCGCGCGCGCGATGGCAACGCGTTGCTGCTCGCCTCCGGACAGTTGCCGTGGCCGACTTCGCGCTCGATCGGCGAGCGCCACCGCCTGCAATACATCCTGGACGCGCCGCGCTCGGTCGCGCCTGGTTGTGTTGCTGCCGTAGCGGAGGGCTAGCCCGATGTTGTTGGCCGCTGTCATGTGCCTCACGAGCGAGTACGACTGGAAGACAAACCCGATGTTGCGATTACGGAAGATCGCCCGCTGCCGATCGCTAAGCCGGTCGACGGGTTGGTCGCAAATTCGGAGAGAACCTCGCTGTACAGATGTCAGCAGACCCAACAGCGCCAGCAGCGTCGACTTGCCCGATCCGGAGCGGCCCATGACAGCCACTGACTCACCTGTCGTCACACTCAGGTCAATGCCTCGCAGCACCTCCAGCGGCTGTCCTCCTGGCAATGCGACAGTCTTACGCAGCTCGCGCGCTTGCAGAACAAACGTGCTCACCGGACTGTGACCGACAGCGTCGGTGGATAGGGAAGGACTTGATCACCCTCGGCAAGGCCGCTGACTATCTCGATGCTAATGCCATCGGTGATACCCACTCTGACCTGAGTCTCGGCATATGCCCCGCCGGTGGTCTTCCACACAATTCCGCGGTCCGCCGTCGATGAGACCGCTGACGCAGGAAGGACCAGGACGCCGTGCCGCTCACCGGTACGAACGCCGATCGTGGCCTTCAAACCAGCGAAGGCAGCGACGTCTGTGGGAATCGCGCACAAAACCGCAACTCGCGGTCCATCGGTGGCGGGCGACTGGACGGAGGGCAACAACGCACAGCCGAAAGGCCCTGGCCCATTTGCAATCTGGACCTGCGCCGAGGTTGGACCGCCATAGACTCGGTAAGACAGCTCCGGCGGGAAGGATGCAGCGACTCCGAACCCCTGATACCGCAGCTCCGCCACTGGTACCCGCGCGGCGACCTCGACACCTAGTGGCACCAGCCAGCGTACGAAGTAGCCCGCCACCGGCGCCTTCAGAACCGTCGAGCCCTGCCGGGCGATCACATCGCCGGCCTTCACCCGACGACCCGGCCGCACTCCCTTGCCAGCGGCAACGGCGGCTTTTCGCGCCGACCACAGCACATATTCAGGCGTCGCCTGCACGGCGCCCTCTAAGGCAACTACCGACACGATGTCACCACGCTGGACGCTTACCGGCTCGGGGGGCGACAGGGGGGACGCCTTCCCTGGGACGGGTGTAGTCGGCGCCGAACAACCCGCCAGCGTCAGCGCGATCACAATCAGCACCCCACTCGCCCTGCGCATCATCCTGCAGCCGAAGAGACGGTCGGCAGCACCGTGTGACAGTTGAGGTTCACATTGTTTTGTACAAGCGACGGATCACCAAGGGCAGCCTTGGACAAAGTGCTGTCCACAAAGTCACGGGTTCCTTGGTCTGAGTACAACACGTACTGGTCCATACTCTTGAAGGTCAACAGCTTCTGGTACGCGGTGGTGGCCCGCTGATTGTCGTGGCCGAACTGCGACAGCCACTCGCGCTGCCAGGCGCAGTACCACATCGTCTGCGCGGTCGCGGTGCCCCAGCCCTTCTCATATGAGTGGCCGTGAAGCTTGCCGTCCGAGCCGACCTCCGGCTCAGCGATGGGAGCCTTCGCGGGCCAGTACACGCCTGGGGGCAAGTCGAGGGTCTTCGTCGTCGCCCAGAACTCGTCGACCATCGCCGACTCCTCATTTACCTGGTTCGTGGCTGAAGCGCTCGGGCTCGGCTGCTGCCCACAGCTCGCCAACGCAGCGGCCACAACCAAGAACGCGGCAGCTGCCAATCCCCGTCTCATAAGTACCTTCCACCGTGTCAAATTCGTGTCTGACCTGGACAACTCACGGCAGCGAGGCGGCCGGAGCCGCCTCGCTGGTAGTTCGAAGGCGAAGCTCAGTAGCTGAGCGTACCGCTCCAAGTGTCGTCCACCTGGTCGTAGAAGCCGGACTTGATTCGGAACTGGAAGCCGACGTTTGCGTCGCTCTTCAGTGTCTTCTGCACATAGCTGTTCAGCCACGTCTGCGTGGAGCTGACCGACGTGCACGACGAGTCGTTGCTACTCAGAGCGAGCGAGAGGGTGTGGTCGAGATCCTGGTCGGTGATCAGGTCAGTTGGCGTGAACCAGATCGTTGCCTTGGTCGCGGAGCGGGTCGTCGCGTGGCAGGTCCACGTCCCGTCATGATCCACCACTCCGTTGAGCGTGGTGCTGGTGGCCGACGCCGGCCCCTGCACGGCGATGACCAGCCCGATGGCCAGCATCGAGGCACCGACGACGCCAGCAACGCGCCGTCGGCCCCGGATGGGATTCTGCTGCACCTTACCTCCCTCGTGATTGAAGGACATCTCATCGACATGTTCCGAAGTATCGAAGCCTAGTACGGCAGTCACGGTTCACCGGTTGAGCTGCGCGGATGCGCGAAGACAGCCACCGCCAGATCATTGAAAGTTGTGGACAAGTCAATAATGCGGGC